>JBGPFV010000136.1:0-6825 GCA_041483535.1 Terriglobia bacterium
CTACGCAACCGTTGACTCCCACGTTTGACCTTACCCGCTCGGCGAACCATAATCATCGCTATGGACTTGTACGAGGAAATTGTCCGCCTGCGAAAAGAAGGACGGCGTGGCGCCGTGGCAACCATTGTCAACGTGCGCGGGTCGATTCCTTCGTTCAAGACCGCCAAGATGCTGGTGCGCGACGATGGTTCCATCGTCGGGACCATCGGCGGCGGCTGTGTCGAGGCGGACGTCTGGCAGGCGGCGCGCGAAGTGATGGAATCGGAGAAGCCGCGGACCCTGACGTTCGATCTAAATCAGGATCCGAAGTACGACACCGGCCTGGTCTGCGGCGGCACGCTGGAGATATTCGTGGAGCCAATTTTACCTCCAGCAGACCTTTATGTCTTCGGTGCAGGTCATGTAGCAACAAGCCTTTATAAGGTTGCGAGAATCGCTGGATTCGACGTCACGGTGGTGGATGATCGCGAAGCTTACGCCAACCGCGAACGCTTTCCCGACGCGCAGCAAGTGATCGCTGAAGATTTCGACAAGGCCGCGGCGCAGCTTACGCCCAGCGAATCTTCGTACATCGTGATCGTCACCCGCGGGCACCGCGACGATATGCGCATGCTGCGCTGGGCGGTGCAGACTCCGGCGCGCTACGTTGGGATGATTGGGTCGAAGCGGAAGACGATCGCTATCTTCAAAGAGCTGCAAGCGGAAGGTCTGCCCGCGCATTTGTTTGACCGAGTCCATGCCCCGGTCGGGCTCGATATTGGCGCCATTACACCGGAGGAGATTGCCGTGTCGATCACGGCGGAGTTGATCGCGAAACGGCGAAAAGTCGAACGCGACCTGCCGCACATGAGCTGGTTCCACCGGCGCGAGCGAGAGTCCGAGATCGAGCCAAAACCTTAACCGCCGAGACGCAGAGTGCGCCGAGAAATGCTTGGGCAAGTTCGTGTGGGGACGGGCGCCCTCGCCCGTCCAAGCCGAGCGCAACCGGGGCCCCCGTCAAGCCCGGTGTTGGCTTGACGGGGTGGAGAAGCTCGGCAGCTGCCTGCGGGTGCAACAGTTCTGCATTTCCTCAGCGTTCTCTGCGTCTCGGCAGTTATGATTTCACCATGCCGAAGGAAATCGAAATCAAATTTCGAATCGAAAATCTGCCCGCGCTCACCCGGGCACTGAAGCAAGCAGGCTTCAAGCAGCTCACCCGCTCCACCCACGAAATGAATTCCCTCTACGATCTTCCCGGCCAGAAGCTGCGTAAGCGAGGCGAACTGCTGCGGCTGCGAAAATATGGCGAGGCCTGGGTACTAACGCACAAGCAGAAAGGCAAGGCCGGCCGCCATAAAATGCGGGTTGAACGGGAAACGCGCGTGGAGAACGGCCAGCAACTGGACGCCATTCTGCGCGCGCTCGGCTTCGCGCCCACATTCCGCTATGAAAAATATCGCGCCGAGTGGAGCGACGGCGCAGGCCACGTGGTGCTGGATGAGACTCCCATCGGGAACTTCGGCGAAATCGAAGGGCCACCCCGGTGGATCGATCGCACGGCGGACGCGCTCGGCATTGCGCCCGCGCACTACATCACGCAAACTTACGCTGAGCTCTTCTTTTCCTGGAAACGTGCGGCTCACAGCAAGGCCACGGAGATGACGTTTCGGGCGGTGGGTGTCAGAAAACGTTAGAGCGGTTTTTGTGATGGCGTGTAGTGCCTGCCCTCTGCGGCTAAAGCCGAATTCAAAACAATGCACTTACCGCAGCGGTGAACCGCTGCGCCACCCAAAACCAAGGGCAACACCGACTTTTTCCGCAGCCTGTATAGCCGTGCCCTACCTGTTCCTGCCCTCCCCATGCAGCAAATCGGGAACTCCTCTAAACCCGGCGGATACAGCAGCGATGCCCGAAAAAGGGCAACTCCTCTGGCTGGCACTCGTAATACCAACTCACCTTCAAGCTTTGGCCGCTTCGTCAGGCGGAATGTGCCAGACGCTTGCGCCCTTCCGCCTGCTTTCCGGTCCCGTAGCTTTCATGTCCGAGGGTTGCAAAGTAGACGGCCTGATCGAAGAACCGGTCGAGCATGCGCAAGAGTTCGAAGCCCCCCAGGATTTCCAGAGGCTTTTCGCGCATGCCTTCCAACTCGAGGAAGTCCCAGAGATTCTCTTCCGTCATCAAGAGTGCCCAGCAGAGAGCACTCATGGTAACTCCCTGCTCGGCGCGGCGACGGCCGAGAGGCACGTACACGCGCTCGATCTCTTCGTCGGTTTTGGTGAGCAACCAATCGCTGAGGTTTTGGTAAATCTCGCGCGCCCGTTCGCGGATCTCGTGCGGCGGAACTTTTTGCAGGTCAGCCGCCCGGTGAGAGCGTTCCAATTTGTGCAGAAGACTTTCGGCTAATTCTTCGGAGTGCGATTCAATGAGATGAACCAGACGCAGAGCGATCATAAGGAGCCTCCTCGCTACTGCCGTATCTATTGTACGCCCGCGCTCTGAGCTTGGAGATACCCCAGGACACTCACCTGGGGGACGTTTGTCCCGACGTAAACGTCGTCCACGGACCTGCTTTCATGTCGCGCAAAACCGGCTTCTCCCAGTCATACTCCGGATGCCGGTCGAGAAAGTCCTTAGCCAGAAAGTCGGCTCCGCACGGATGGCCGGCGCGGGCACGAAGACTCATTTTGCCGGCCATGCTGCTGTCGGTGGCCTTGCCTTGAACCGCACCGCCGGGATTATTTGACCCCCATTCCCATTCCTTCACTCCTCGCGGCGATGCATCGACGTGACCGCAAAGTGAGCGTTCGTTGGCCTGCTCCTTTTTCTCGTAGCTGTCGGCGTGGTCGGCGAGAAACTGTTCTGCCATATCCACGTCGATTTTGCCTTTGTTCTGCTGCATCAATTGCTCCCAGCGCACGCGCCGCGCATTGGGGGAGGAAGAAAGATCCTTAGTGTCAAAAACCGGAGCTTCCTCGGCGAGCACCTTTGCATCCCGCGCGAAATTAGAACTCACGAAGTAGCCATCTTTGGTACGCCACAAAGGAGTGTTCTTCAGGCCGAGTTCCAGGTAGGCGATTTCGCCGCTCTTGCGGTCTCCGATTAGCCAATCGTTGGCATAGCCGCCGTTGTTACCCTCCTTGATGAGGCGGACATAGTCATCGATCGAATCAGCGTACTGCAGGGCTTTGCGGGAGCGCATGAACTCGGGCTTGCCGTTGGGGTCCCAACCTTCGAACTGGGTGATGGTGGTTTCGGCGATCATGATGCCGGCCGAATTGACGCCAAAGTCGTCGTTGCTGGTAATCACTCCGGGGAAGCCATCCATCAGGATGCGATTGCCGTGCGCCGGAACAATGTCGAACATCATGACCCAGCGCGAACCGGTTACGTAGCCGGTCCAGTTGTTGTGTGCGATCACGATCTGGTGGTCCCTGGTCATGCTGCCGGTGGCAATGAAGGCGCTGCAATTGCCGGGCGCAACCAGTTTGGGCGCGTTCACCGCGTGTTCTCGCTTGTTTAGCCAGGGGAGGTAGTAGTCGGGAACTTCCTCGAAGGCGTTGAGCGCGACGACGTCATACACGTCGAGGTCGGTTCCGTGCGCTTTGGCTCCGTCCGCGATTCCCTGCAGTTCCTGCTGGTACTCGGGATCGATGTGTGGCCACAGCATCTCGCGGGCGACTTTGCGGAAGAATTCCCAATCCCGCTTGGTTCGATGCGCATCCTGGAACTGAACGGCGCGAAAGGCGTCTTGAATTTCGGGGGCCAGGAGATACCCATGCTGGAAGCCGATTTCGGACGGCGAACCTTCCAAATGAATGTAAGTCCAGCCGCCCTGCTGGAAACGATAAGCCTTCCGCAGTCGAGGATCGTGGGACCCGTCCTGCTGAGACGAGCGCGAATGAAGAGGCACAGTAAAGACAAATACCAGGGAACAGAGCGCGACCACCGCGCTGACACTGCCTGCCCACCTTAGAGCGCTTCGAATGCCAGGATTCCGGACCATGTCACCTCCGAGCGAGGTCTGCGTTTGAATGCTGGGAGGATTTTACGCTTCAGTGGCGAATCCAGAGTCGCTGTGCCCACAGGCAAGTTGCCGAACTGTGTTCGGCGGAGACGGGGCAAGCCCCGTCTCTACACGTCCCGGCGGTAATTCCCGCGGTCATGCTCCGCAGCACTTCTTATATTTCTTGCCGCTTCCGCAAGGACAAGGATCGTTCCGGCCAACTTTGGCCCCGGAGCGCACCACCTGCTGGACTTGCATGTCGCCAGATCCGGCCATGCGCGCTTGTTCCAGCTCCTTTTTCTTCTTGCGCTGGAAAGCTTCTTCGATTTCGTCCACCGAGGTGGCGACCTGGCGCGGCGGGCGTCCGTTGCCGCCTCGACCGCCGGTGATGACTGACGGTACGCCGGTTTCGAGTCCCTCGCCGGACGGCACTTCGGGTCCAGCACCCGGCCTTGCTCCCGAGTCCGGTGGACGTTCCATGATCTGCATCAGGTACAGGTAGCGAACCGTCTCCTCCTGAAAGCGCTGCATCATCTCTTCGAACATGTCGTAGGACTCGCGCTTGTACTCGACCAGCGGATCGTGCTGTCCGTAGCCGCGCAGATTGATGCCCTCTTTCAGATGGTCCATCGAGAGCAGGTGATCTTTCCACTGCCCGTCGATCACGCTCAGCATGATCATGCGCTCGTGATAGCGCATGGCCTCGGCGCCGATCAGCTTCTCTTTCGCGTCATAGCGCTGTTTGAGTTTGTCGAAGATGGCATCGCCCAGTTCCTGGCGATTCATTTCTTCAGGCTTGAGGCCCTCGGCGTAGATGTCGACGCCGAAGTGGGTGAAGATCGCACCTTTCAGAGCTTTGAGATCCCAGTTGGCTACGTGCTCTTTGGGCGGACAGTGCCGTTCGAGCATGTCGCCGAGAATCCCGGAGACGTAGTCTTCGATGATGAGATCTTTCTGATCGAGCCCTTCCAGCAGACGGCGGCGCAGGCCGTAAACCGCCGTGCGCTGCTTGTTCATCACGTCGTCGTACTCCAGCAGGTGCTTGCGGGCTTCGAAGTTCTGGCCTTCGACGGCTTTCTGCGCGGCCTCAATCCGGCGCGTGATCATGCGCGATTCGATGGGGACTCCTTCTTCCATGCCCAGCCGTTGCAGCAGGTTCGAAACCCACTCCTTGGCGAAAATCCGCATGAGGTCGTCTTCGAGCGAGAGAAAGAAACGCGACGAGCCGGGATCGCCTTGGCGGCCGGCGCGTCCGCGGAGCTGATTGTCGATGCGACGCGCTTCGTGGCGTTCGGTGCCGAAAATGTGCAGCCCGCCCGCCTCGATCACTTCGCGATGTTCCCGATCCGTATCGTTCTTGTAGCGCGTAAAGATCTCATTCCACTGATCGGTCGGGACACCGTATTCATTGCCAGCGTAGTACCAGACCGTGCGGTTGGGATCGTCAACCTCGGCTTCGATCTTGCCTTGCGCGGCGCGGATGGGCTGCGCGATTCCCTTCTTCACGCATTCCTGCTTGGCCATGAATTCGGGGTTGCCGCCCAGCAGAATATCGGTGCCGCGGCCGGCCATGTTCGTGGCGATAGTGACCATCCCCTTGCTTCCGGCCTGCGCCACAATCTCCGCTTCCCGCTCGTGATACTTCGCGTTCAGAACGACGTGCTTGATTCCCTTCTTCTTCAGCAACTCCGAAAGCCGCTCCGACTTCTCGATCGAGGTCGTACCGACCAGCACCGGCTGGTTGCTGTCGTGCAGCCTTTGGATTTCGTCGGCGGCCGCGAAATATTTTTCTTTCTCCGTGCGATAGACGATGTCTGGATTCTCTTGGCGCAGCAGCACGCGATTGGTTGGAATGACGAGGACTTCGAGCCGGTAGATCTTGTCGAATTCCGCCGCTTCGGTTTCCGCCGTACCCGTCATGCCCGCCAGCTTTTTGTACATGCGGAAATAATTCTGGAAGGTGATGGTGGCGAGGGTTTGATTCTCGCGCTCGATCTTCACATTTTCCTTGGCTTCGATGGCCTGGTGCAGCCCGTCGGACCAGCGGCGTCCGGGCATCAGGCGGCCGGTGAATTCGTCCACGATCAGCACTTCGCCGTCTTTGACCACGTACTCGACGTCTTTCTTGTAAAGCGCGTGCGCTTTGACCGCGGTTTCCACGTGATGCTTCAGGGCCCAGTTTTCCGGGTCGGCGATGTTGCCGATGCCCAGCAGCTTTTCGACTTTTTCCCAGCCCACGTCGGTGACCGTGCAGTTGCGGTGCTTTTCGTCGACTACGAAGTCGCCCGTCATGATCTTGGGCTCGCCCGGCTGCGTGTCGATTTCTTCGCCTTTTTCGAGCTTGGGGATGATGCGATTCACCTTGTAGTACTTGTCGGTGGACTCTTCGCTGGCGCCCGAAATGATGAGCGGCGTCCGGGCTTCGTCGATGAGGATGGAATCGACTTCGTCGACGATGGCGAAGTTATGCACGCGCTGCACGCAATCGTGTAGGTCGAATTTCATGTTGTCGCGCAGATAGTCAAACCCGAATTCGTTGTTGGTGCCGTAAGTCACGTCCGCGGCGTAGGCGGCGCGACGCTCCGCATCGTCGAGGTCATGGACGATCACGCCCACCGTCAGGCCGAGAAAGCTGTAGAGCTTGCCCATCCACTCGGAGTCGCGCTTGGCCAGGTAATCGTTGACGGTGACCACGTGCACGCCGCGTCCGCTCAGCGCGTTCAAATACACGGGAAGCGTGGCGACCAGCGTCTTGCCTTCGCCGGTTTTCATTTCGGCGATCTTACCTTCGTGCAGAACCATGCCGCCGATCAACTGCACGTCGAAGTGCCGCATGTCGAGCA
>JBGPFV010000137.1:0-6775 GCA_041483535.1 Terriglobia bacterium
GCGGCCAACAACCAGTGCTTCCTGGCGACGTTAGGTTCTAATACGGAAATCCAGCCGGGCACTTACCAGCAGATTCGTGTGTTCCTCGCCGCCAATGGCACCACGGTCTCGGGGAATCAGTGCGGGGTCGCCGTCAATTGCGTGATGCTGACCAGCGATCCCAGCAATACGCCGCACGCCCTCCAGCTATCGTCCGAGTCCCAGACCGGCATCAAGATTCCTTCCGGGCAGATTGCGGGCGGAAAATTCCAGGTGGCTGCGGGCGATGTCAAAGACTTGAACATCGATTTCAACGCCTGCGCGTCCATCGTCGTGCTCGGCAACCAGCAGTATCGGCTGAAGCCGGTGTTGCATGGCGGCGAAGCCAGTCTGACTTCCGCGTCGATTCAAGGCATGGTCGTGGATAGCACGGGAGCCGCCATCGTCGGCGGAACTACCGTGGTGGCCCTGGAGCAGAACGACGGCACCGGCGTTGATCGGGTGATCATGGAAACGGTCACCGATTCGACAAGCCAGTTCGTCTTCTGCCCGGTGCCCGCCGGAACGACTTATGACGTCGTGGTCTCGGCGATCAACGGGGCAGGCACGGCATATGCCGCAACTGTGATCACCGGCGTACAGTCCGGCAATTCGCTGGGCAACGTTCCTCTGACGACAGCCGGGGTTCCGGCCTCGATCACCGGTCAGATCACAACCACCACGGGAAGCGCGGCCACCGTGGCGGACCTGCAGCTTTCCGCACTTCAGCCCATCACCGAAAATAGCGCTACGGTGATGATCACTACGCCGCTGGCGCAACTGCCGGCCGCAACCGCTACGCTTACCACGGCCAGCGGCGCTTCGTGCCCGGCAAACACCGATTGCGCGAGCTACACGCTTTCCGTGCCGGCGTCGAACCCGAGCGTTGGGGCGTTCAGTACCAGCGGCAACCAGACACCCGGGCTTCCGGCAAGCGGCGCAGTCAACTACACCGTGGACGCGGTCGCCTTCGCCCCAGGCTCGAGCAGCACGCTCGATTGCAGTCCCTCGGACCTCGAAACCAGCCCACTCGCGGTCACTGCGGGAAACAGCTTCACGGCGGCAACCTTGGCGTTTACGAGTTGCCAGTAAATTGCTTCGGTGCGGGAATCTGCACGCAACCGAACCAGGGCGCGGTGAAAGTCGCGCCCTGGTTCATTTCGCATCGCGTCGATTTAACCAGCGAGGGCGTTGGAATGCCTCAGTCCTCATTTGCGATTTGCGGTCCTGCCGTCCGGCATTACGCCAGTCACTTCCCAATTACTCCTGCTCTCGACTATTGTTTACCCTAGTGACACCGTCCCTCCCCGTGTGTACCCGCGCGGTTGCAGACTATTTGTAAGCGAGCGTTTGTGCACGATATTGCAAAACCTGAACCCGCGTACCAGGAACTCCTGAGCCGGCCGATTCGCGAACTGGGGCTTAAGCTCGAAGCGTCGCCGGTGGAGCGCTTTGTCGAACAGCTCTATCGTGAGCTGGACGCCAAGGGGCTGGCCAAATTTCGCCCGGCCTGTTATTTGACCGACGAGTGGGGATGCCCGTCGGGCGAGCCGATTATTGGGATTCCGTTTTACCTGGCGAATACAGCACTCGCGCAGCTGGAAGAAGAAACGCATGATCTCGAAGACGCAAGAGAAATCATGATGTACCTGCGGCATGAGGCGGGACACGCGTTCACCTATGCTTACAAGTTGCACAATTCGGCCGAGTGGAAAAAGATCTTCGGGCCATTCCGCCGTCCGTATCACGACATTTACCGGCCCGCGCCGTTTTCGCGCGACTATGTGCGGCATTTGCCGGGATGGTATGCGCAGAAGCATCCCGATGAAGATTTTGCCGAGACGTTTGCGGTGTGGCTGACGCCGCGCTCGAACTGGCGCAAACGCTATCGCGGCTGGGGTGCGATGGAGAAGTTGCGGTACCTGAACCGGCTGGCACGCAAGTTGGGGAAGAGCGACCCGGTACGGCGGCGCGGGCAGGCCGACATCACGGTCGATGACATGGAGACGACGGTGGCGGAGTTCTATCACCGGGATGGACACCAGAATGGGCGTGAAGAAGTTGCGGTCACCGAACTCACGCCGGATACGGATCTGCGCGACATGTTTCCCGTGTCCAAGCGGAAGAAGACGGCGCTGCCGGCGCACGAATTTCTGCATCAGCATCGCAAAGCGGTGATTGACAAAGTTGCGCAGTGGACCGGCGCGCAACGTCCACTGGTCAAGACGTTGATGGACACGATCGAAAAACGAGCCGGTGAACTCGACTTGCGCGCCGACAGAACGCGCGGCGCGGAACATCTGGCCGAGGTCACAGCCTATGCCACCGCGCTGG
Organism: Terriglobia bacterium; assembly: GCA_041483535.1. Taxonomy (GTDB): domain Bacteria; phylum Acidobacteriota; class Terriglobia; order Terriglobales; family Acidobacteriaceae; genus Acidiflorens. The sequence continues at coordinate 2,353 of JBGPFV010000137.1, forward strand.
TGATGACCTATGTGACGAAAGGAAAATTTATTCAGCCGTAGAGATCGAAAATGGAGCGACGGGCGTTCTCGCCCGTCCAACCGCAACGTGGCCGGGCGGGGACGCCCGGCGCTCCACTGGCAACTGTTTTCCGAGGAGACACGATGATCGGAGCAAAACTGAAAATCGCGCTGCTGTACGACGTGTGGAACGAAGATCCGGTCGCGGCGGCGGAGAAGGAAGAGGGGGCTCCCGCGCGCAAGCCTCGCAAGAAAGTGAAGAAGGTCAAGAAAGAGAAGACCGATCGCGAGGAAATTTTCGAAGCGATACAGAAGTTGGGTCACGAGCCCTCCTACTTCGAGCTCGACGGGCGCCCGCAGTCCTTGCACTCCCTCTCGCGCTGCGATGCTGATCTCCTGTTCAACCTGACCGAGTCTTTCGACGGCGACGATACCAAGGAAATGAATGTGGTCGCGTATGTCGATCTGCTGGGATTACGCTACACGGGCGCAGGCCCGCATTCCATTTTCATGTCCCAGGACAAAGCGGTTGCCAAGAAAATCTTCGCGTTTCACGGCATCAAGACTCCTTTTTTCGCGACTTCCTATCGCGGACGCACCGAACATACCCACGACATCTCTTTTCCGCTTATCGTCAAACCGGCGTGGGAGGATGGATCGATCGGCATCGATGCCGGCTCGGTCGTGAAAAACATTAAAGAGATGATGGAGCGCGTCGAGTACATCCAGGATGAATTCGACTCGCCGGCCCTGATTGAGGAATACATCGAGGGGCGCGAAATCTATGCCGGAATTCTGGGCAACTACGAACGGGCGCGGGTCTTGCCGCTGGTCGAGCTCGATTTGTCACGCTTGCCCGAAGGCACGCCAAAAATCGCCAGCTACGACGTGAAGTTCGAGAAAAATACTGAAGCCTACAAGCTGACGAAGTCGGAGATCGCGGAGAATCTCGACGAAGATATCAGGAAGCGGCTGGAGGATACGGCGCTGGCCGCCTATCGCGCGCTGAAGCTGCGCGACTATGGACGCATCGATATGCGACTGGCTCCGAACGGCGATGTTTACGTCATCGAAGCGAATCCGAATCCGTGGCTGGCGAGCCGCCAGGAATTTGCCATGGCCGCGAAAGCCTCCGGACTCTCCTACACGGAGATGATCGGCACCATTCTCGACTTGGCGATGAGCCGATACCTGAATGCCGACCTCACGAATGCGGCGGCGATGCACTAAGGTCGAGTGTCGCAAGCCCGCAACCTAAGGCTTTACCACAGGGTTCACAGAGGAACACAGGGAAAAGGTCAATCCCGAATCAAGACTCTCCCCTGTGCCCTCTGTGGTTAAGAATTTCCTGGTCTTCTAGAACATATTCCACAGGAACTGGTTGTAAACAGCGTGGTGAAACTGCACTTCGGCGGGCTTCACAATCGTGCCCAGCAAGCGCGGGCAGCGGTCGGCCGATGCCTGCTTCAGGTCGGCGTAGCGGCCTTTCACATCTTCCCCGAGGAGTTTGCTTGTCCATGGGGCTTTGCGGAAATCGTCGATCGCCGTGTAGATGTTGTCGGGCAGGTAGCGTTCGGCCGAGCGCAGGTTCTTGATCTTGGAGGTCTCGCCTTCCAATCCCGTCTTGAAAATGGAGTACATCACCAGGTAGGGATTGGCATCGGGAGCCACGGCTCGCACCTCGGTGCGCATGCTGCGCTCGTTGCCGATCGGAATGCGGATCATGGCGCCCCGGTCCACGGCCGACGCTTTAAGCTGGTTAGGCGCCTCGAAGTGCGGATCGAGGCGGCGGTAGGCGTTGACGCTGGAATTGAACACCAGGCAGAGATCGTTGCCGTGCGTGAGAATGCGGTCGAGGAACTCGTAGCCGAACTTGCTGAGCTTCTCCTCGCCCTTCGGATCCCAGAACAGGTTCTTGCCGTTCTGGCTGACGGAGACATTGGTGTGCATGCCGCTGCCGTTGACACCCACCACCGGCTTGGGCAGGAAGCAGGCGGTCAAGCCCATGTTGCGCGCGACCTGGCGGCAGATCAATTTATAGAGCTGGATGTGGTCGGCGGCGGCCACCGCTTCCGCGTACCCGTAGTTGATCTCGAACTGCGAGGGCGCGACCTCGGGATGGTCCTTCTCGTTCTGGAAGCCCATGGCGCGCTGCACTTCGGCGACGGTATCGATAAACGTGCGCAGCGGATCGCCGGGCAAAGAGTGGTAATAGCCGCCCGTATTCACGTACTCGAACTTGCCGGTCTCGTGGTAGCGGCGCTCGGCGTCCGGCCCTGCGAACAGGAAACCCTCGATCTCATTGGCGGCGTTGCAGGTGTAGCCGTGCTTCTTGTGCAATCCGTTGGCAAACAGCTTGAGCACGCTGCGGATGTCCGCGGTGTAGGGCTCGCCATTTTTATCAATCACCTCGCCATACACCAGCACCTTGCCCGGTCCGAACACGTCCGCCGGTCCCCAGTAGAAGGCAGCCCAGTCAATGCCTAACCGCAGATCGCTTTCCCGCTGCGCCGTGAAGCCGCGAATCGACGAGCCGTCAAAGGTCAGGTTGTCGTAGCTCTTCAGCAGGAATTTCTTGTCGTAGTCGAGCATGTGCAGACGGCCTTCCAGGTCGCTGAACATCACGGTCACGGCCTTGATGCGCGATTCGTCGGCCAGATACTTCAGACGCTCTTCCTGTATTTTGTGAGGATCCACGCGGTCCAGGCGCTGCTTCTTCGCCTTCAGATTCATGACTTCGAGTTCGTCGTAAGGGATCGCAAGAAAATTCCGCAGTTCAGTTGACATGTGTCTCCTTAGATATTGTCTCGCCCAGGAATCGGATTGAATATTGAACGACCGGTGACGACTAGATAGGCTAACGCGTCCGGCGCAAGCACACAAATAGAAATCGTTTATGGCAACGATTAGCTTTTCCGATTTGCATCGAGAACGGTGCAAAAACTGGCTTCTCGCTATTGGCCACCAGCTTCTGGCGAGCGTACCGAACGTTGCTTGAACAGGCTGCGGGGATCGCCGCGAGCTTCGAAGGCTGAGGAAGAAGTATTTTTCACGGCGCGGCGCCACCGCAGCGGCTAAAGCCGCAATTGACTTTGCGACACTTACGGCGCGGCTGAAGCCGCGCCCCTTCAAAGCAAACACAAGAACCTGAGTTTTTCGTGCACGGACAGAGGCGCATCGCCGAGACACCGGCGGTAGAACTTCACACTTTCCATGAAATAATCGAATCCTGAGGAATTATCTTTGACCTGTGCGATCTGTAACGAGCGTAAAGAGAAGCGGTTTTGCCCCGCCGTGCACGGGAAGATCTGCGCGCAGTGCTGCGGCGAGCAACGCGAGGTGACGCTCGACTGCCCCAGCGACTGTCCTTATCTGCGGCAGGCGCGGGAGCACGCAAACGCGCACCACGATCGGCCGACCGACGAGCCGCCGGCCGAAAAGGGTGAGAATAATGACCGCGAGAAGCTGTTTCCCGAGGTTGAGATCACCGAGCAGTTTCTCCTCGAACGCGAGCACCTGATCCTGGGACTCAGCTTCGCTCTGGGCAAAAGCGCTCGCGCCGATCGCTCGCTCCTGGACCGCGACCTGATCACCTCTGTCAGTTCGCTCGCCAAAAGCTATCAGACGCTGGTGAACTCCAGCCTGATCTACGAGCCGCAGACCGCGAACGTGGCGCACCAGAGCATCGCTCGCGAAGTCGAGACCATGGTCAGGGAATTTCGCGAGGCCGAGCAGCAACATATCGGCGAAATACCAGCCCACGCGCGCCTGCGGGATTCCGACGTGCTGAAGGCCCTGGTATTCCTCCTGCGCATGGGCTACGGACGCACTTCGGGCAGGCCGAAGTCGCGGGGGTTCATCGATTTCCTTTTTGAGCAGTTCCCAGAAAAGCAATCGGCCATAGCCGCGCCGGAAGAGGCGGGCAGCAGGATCGTCATTCCCTAAGATCTGATTCCATAAGATCCCGAACGGCAGAGAGAAAGGTACCTCCCACCGGGTTGCCGGAAAACGAATTTTCCAGCACACTCTATCTAAAGGGGCCTCCGGTTTCGAAGAACTTCGGTATCGCACAAGCGATACCCCGATCCAAAATCTGATTTTTTTCAGCTCCCGACTCGAGAGCAACCTGGAGCGAGATGGATTCTGCGGGGAAAGAACTGTTGAAACTTTTGGTGGAACGCGATCCCACGAGCCCGGAATTCCGCAGCGGAGTTCAGTCCATACTGGGTTTGCAGGAACCGGCGGCGGAATTGCCCAAAGACGGCGAACCCGACCTGTGGCGAGATGTCTTCGTCCAGCAAAAGCTGCCCTGGGGACGCTTCCTGCAATCGGTGTTGTTGCATGCGACGGCAGTTGCCCTCCTCTATATGATTTCGCTGGCGTGGATTCGGCAGCGACAGATTCTGGATCGCGCCGCGTTTGAC
>JBGPFV010000138.1:0-6757 GCA_041483535.1 Terriglobia bacterium
TCCTTCTTCAAGAAGTCGTCAATGCTCGATCCCATATTTTTCTTACTCATTGCTCCAGCTCCTTCTGCCGTTTGCGCGCCAGCGCTAAATCGTCCTCGGGTGTTGTCCGTATTTTCTTGATGAATCCGTGCAGGGCCACAAGACCTCCCTCATAAAAGCAAATCAGCACGCGTGCCGTGCGGTTTCCGGGCAGATCGGTTCGCACTTCCCATAAGCCTTTCCCCATCGGGCGGCACAGCGGCATGCCCACCGGCCAACGCCATTGCGCGCGCAACAGGTCAGTTCCGATGGCATGCCGGTCTGCTTCGCCCATTTCCTTCAGCCAATCGCGGACCGGCTCGGTGCCAGCGTCATTGCGAAAGAATACGAGTCCGACTTTTCGCGGCGCTCTTTCACTAGCCATTTCTACCCATTCTTAGTGTACCACATATGGTACATCGAAATGCCAGCGATCCCGAAGAAGTGAAGCGTTTAGGCGATAAGATGGGCCTCATGGTTTTCAAAGACTTGATGAGAAATAACGCAGGAAAGCTCTCGTTCGCCGGATGCGATGAATTGTGATAGCCAAGACTTGGCCTTGCACACCGTGATGTCTGATGAAGTTGTCACTGTCAGGCCGACCCTTGGGTGGGGCGAATAAACGGCGCACACTTGCGCTATCGCCTGGTTACAACAGGTTCGGTTTCAAAACCTTAGAAGATGCGCCCCGCCGAGCAGTAGACTGTCCGAGAAGGCATATCTCACCCGAACACCTATCGCAATTTCAACCGCAGGAAACAGAACCAGCGATTCGCTAGGCCTCACCTCGACGGATTGGTCACACGACCTATGAACAAGATGCTGCGGGAGCGGTTGTCGCGGATCACAAACATGAACGGATGATCGACGCGGAAGATGATTGGAGGCGTTGGAAGTACCGCAGCGGGCACTGCTGTTACTGCTGTTGCCGCCGCTGCTTCGGTCCCCTCTTCGTTGACATCGACATAGGCTTTGTGGATGACGGCGTTGATGTAGAGATTCCCGTCGCGCTGCATCGTTTCGCGTGACGCCACACCGCTGAAATCGGCCGTTCTGTTATCAAACGCCTCCTTCATTCCCATCTCTGTCAATGTATCCTTAAGCCCGAACTGCGCTTCCATCTTGAATCTCGGCATGGTTACAATGACTGTCCCAGCAGGCCGCAACTGAACCAGCAATTGCTGCATCTTGGCGGGAGTAAGCGATTGCTCGAACGCCGAAAGTCCCTCCATCCCTTTTGGCAACAATACAATCATCGAGAGTTCCTTGTTCTTGTAAGGAATCTCCAACGCCTGGAGCAAACCACCGTCGAAATAATTAAAACCTTTCGTCATGTGCATCAGCGGTGTTTTGATGGCTCGCGTGGCGGAGAGCCGAAAATCTTCGTTCTTCGTATCTTCTTTCTTGAACTGCTCTTCCCAATTGCCTTTAAAGTAAATGGCGTTGGTCAGCACCAGCCGCGTATCAGAACTAACGCTTCTCAGCTGGAGCAATTCCCTGATCTTGTTCTCGGTCCGCTGCTCAACCCATTGGTTGATCGTCTGCCGCGATGCTTCGGTTGCACCCTTGAAATCCACCTGGTTCAGCCCGGCTGAGTAATTGTCCTTGCTCAGTTTGAGAAACTCCGGCAGGAGCAAATAGCCTGCCTGCACCCACAGTGCGTCGGCTTCCTTTAATTGATAGCCGTCATGCGCCGCGTTGCGATCGCGCAGCAGCGCACCCATCGCCGGATGCAACTGCAGCGGCGACAATGTGAAATGCAGCGTCTTCGCCATCTCAGCGGCGGTATCCGCCCGCGCCCCGGCATAGGTCATGGCCAGCGCAGTGGAAATGCTTTCGGGCGAGAAAAACAGATTGCCGGTCTGGTTACGCAGTTGGCCGTACAGTTCGATGGCGAACGCATTGTTGTCCCGAACGGCCTCGGCCTGATCGTGCGCGCCGGTCGTCGGCAACTCCGCCGCCCATGCGGCCACCGGCAGGACAAAACTAGCGATGAATAATGATATTAGTGGTTTCATGCACATCTCATACTGGCCATACTGCCCACAACATTGCGACGCCAGCCACCACTATTCGCGCAGCGCGATACAGGCTCGAAGTAGATAGCCCATCATCGCTGCCGATCGAGTATGCCACAAAACGCCTATAAAACCTGAGTTGTTGTAATATCGCGATTACACTCAAAATCCCCCGACTCGGAAACCCCGTCTGTGTCCGATACGTGGAGTCTCGCCAAGATTGTCCGCAAGGTCGAGTTCAAGCTACTACAGATGAATGAACCGGTCCAAACTTCGGCAATCTGACCTTTGACCTCGTTTCATCACAAACGCTCGGTGTGCCCCATCACAGACCTCCAACCCACGATGCGCGACAATCAAAAAAGCCGCTGAACCATGGATTTGGGAGAATTAAACAAGCATCCGAGCTAAGTCCTTATTTTCGAATACTTTGCAAGTAAGTCTTTTGCATTCTATACTTTAGCAAGAATTCTGGGTGGGGGGGGTGGGGGGGGTACTTGTACACGAGGTTAATGTCTTCCCGGCATGCCGGCATGAATGATCGATAAGGAGCGGACCGCGCGGACCGCAGTCGCCAACTCAACATTGTTCCTCACCTGCATTTTCTATATAAGTGAAGCCAACTCGTCGCCGACTAATGTCCACTGTAGCCATCTCGCTCCCCCGCATCGCTCGCCACAATCCGCTAGCGGCCGTTGGAGCAGTGTTGGTAGCCCTCTTCGTGTTCTCCGCGATTTTTGCGCCCTGGATCGCCCCGCAAGATCCCGCGCACATCGATCTCCCGAACCGCCTGCAAGCGCCCGCGTCGCAGCATTGGTGCGGCACCGATGAACTAGGACGCGACATCCTCTCCCGCCTGATCTGGGGAGCGCGAATTTCGCTCTTCGTCGGCAGCAGCGTGGTGGTGTGCTCTCTGCTGCTCGGCCTCATCATCGGCAGCCTGGCCGGATATTACGGCGGAGGCATCGACCGCTTCGTCAACGTCGTCTTGATGAACGCCTTTCTTTCGTTCCCCGGAATTCTCATCGCCATCGCCTTCGTGGCCTTTCGCGGCCCCGGCATTTTCAATCTCGTTCTTGCCTTGTCGCTCGGAGGCTGGGTTGGCTACGCCCGCCTGGTGCGCGGGCAGGTGCTGGCCGTCCGCGAACGCGAATTTGTCGAAGCCGCGCGCGCGCTGGGTGCGGGAGATCTCCACATTATTATTAGACACATCCTGCCCAACATCATTCAGCCGGTCATTGTGCAGGCGGCCATCGGCATGGCGGGCGCGGTGCTGGCCGAAGCCACCATGAGCTTCCTGGGATTAGGCGTTCCGCCGCCCACCGCGAGTTGGGGATCGATGCTCAACGACGCCCGCTCGCACCTGTTCGACGCTCCTCATCTCGTGCTCTTTCCGGCGGTCACGGTGATGTTCGCGGTCCTGGCCTTCAATTTTATCGGCGATGCGTTGCGCGACCTGCTCGACCCAAGATCTCGGATCGAGGCGGGGCTGTAGCTCGTGGCATCAATCACGCTTGTCATCCTGACCCTGAGCTTGTCGAAGGGGAAGGACCTGCTGTCTCGCGCGCTGACCAGAAGCAGCTCCTCCGCTTCGCTCAGGACGGCAAACGTCATGAGGAATTTACACATCCGTAACCTGCAAGAACTTGATGTGCCCTAAACTGCTCTTTCATGGATTACCTTTTTCCTTTTTCCGCGTCCAATGCAATGACCACGGATCACGGAACTTTTTTCAGGGCTGGTTCGTATGAATAGATATATGGAACTCAAAATCCAAGTCGAATGCGCGCAGGATGTGGCGGTCGTTAACTTGTCGGGACGCATGGTGCGCGGCTCCGCGCTCGACGAATTCCAGCGCCGGATCGAGCAACTCGAACGTGTCCGCGTGCTGGTGCTGGATGTCTCGGAAGTCACGCAACTGGATGCGGGTGGTTTGGGAACGCTGCTGCTGGTGCGCCGTTGGGCGATGCAGAACTCGGCGAAGATGAAACTCGTGAACCCGCCGGTTTTCTTCCGCAGAATGCTGCAGACGACGCATCTTACATCGGTGTTTGAGATTTCTTCCATGAAAGAAGCGATCTGCATCTTGCGATCGACAGAAATCCCGCAGCGCCTCGCCGTCGCCTGACCGACCCGACCTCATGGGCGCGATGCTTTATAATTCGCGTCCATGAAGCCATCTTCCCTCGTCACACGTAGGGACCGCCGCTCTCGGCCCTCCGCCCAGCGAAGCTCGGCAGCGTGCCAACCCGCCTGATGACCCAGCTCGCCCGCAAATTGCGTGTCACCGATTACTTCTCTCTCGGCTGGGGAACCATGGTCGGCGTGGGCTGGCTGGTCGTCATGGACGATTGGCTGCTGCGCGGCGGCCCGCTCGGCGGCATTCTTGGTTTCGCGCTGGGCGGCATTCTTCTGCTGCCCATTGGCTACGTGTACAGCAAGCTGGTAATGGCCATGCCCGACGCATCGGGCGAAGTCGCCTATACCGCGAAGGTATTTCCGCGCCCAGTCAGCTTCTACACCGGATGGATGATGATGCTCGCCTACTTCATTGTCTGCCCGTGGGAAGCGGTGGCGGTCGGCCGCATCGCCGGTTATATCTTCCCCGCGCTCGATTCCATCGAGTTATACCGCGTGGCGGGAAAGCCGGTTTACCTGCCGCACCTGGCCATCGGGCTAGCGCTCACGGCGCTGGTGACGGTGGTGAACTATCGGGGCGTTCGGCTCAGCGCCACTTTTCAAAACTGGAGCACGTTCGGCACGCTCGCGCTTTTCGTGATCTTCGTCGCGGTTGGCGTCACGCGCGGGTCGCCGGCGAATTTCCAGCCTCTGTTCACGCACTCTTCGTTCGTTTCGATTTTGCTGGTGTTGCAGATCGTTCCTTACTTCATGACGGGATTTGAATCGGTGACCAAGGCCGCCGAGGAAGCCAATCCCCAATTTCGAGCGCAGGGATTCTCGCGCGCCATCTTTGCCGCGATCATCGTCGGCGCCGTGTTCTACATGATTGTGATCGCGGCGGTGGGCTTCGTTGCGCCGTGGCGTCCGCTGACCGGCGCACCATTCATGACGGCGGTCGCTTTCGAACATGCCGTCGGCTCGCGCTGGATCGTGAGCGTCATTCTCAGTGCCGCGTTACTTTCGCTGTTCAAGGTATTCAATGGAAATTTTGTCGCCGCCAGCCGCCTGTTGTTTGCCATGGGACGGCGCGGGCTGGTGGATGCAAGGCTGGCCGGCGTGCATCCGCAAAATCAAACACCATCCGCCGCTGTAGTCTCGGTTGGCATCGCCACGGCTTGCTGCATGTTTCTGGGCAGTGCGATTCTGGTTCCGATCTCCGAGGTCGGGTCGGTCGCTGCCGCTGCCGGATGGTTCGCGGTGTGCGCCGCCTATCTGGGCATGAGGCCCCGTTTCCGGGACCGTTTGATTGCGGTGCTCGGAGCATTGGTTGCTTTGGCAATGGTGTTGATGAAATTCGCGCCGTTTGTGCCCGGCCATTTTTCCGGCTGGGAGTGGCTCGTCCTTGGATTGTGGCTTATGCTGGGTTCGTCCATCGGCCACCCGCGAACCACGCAGCTTGCCACCGGAAAATCCGACCAGGAAAGAAGCTCATGAAAGTAACTTGCTGTCTCACGCTGGGAATCGTGCTCATCCTCTCCGCCTTTAGTTTTGCCGCCGACTCGCCCTTCGACCTCGTCATTGCCAACGGACACATCGTCGACGGCACCGGCTCTCCGTGGTACTCGGGCGATATTGGAATCCGCGACGGCCGCATCGCCGCCATCGGCGATCTCTCCGGCGCCGCGCGCAAGCGTACCGTGGACGCCCAAGGCAAAGTCGTTGCTCCCGGCTTCATCGACATGCTCGGCCAGTCGGAAATAACCATCCTGGTCGATCCCCGCCTGCCTTCGAAGATCTATCAGGGCATTACCACCGAGATCACGGGAGAGGGTGGATCCGCCGCTCCGTTAAACGACGCGATCATCGCTGCCGACCGCGCTACCTACGAACATTACAAAATAAATCCCGACTGGCGGACGTTTCGCCAATATTTCTCGCGCCTGGAAAAGCAAGGCATGGGGATCAATCTGGCCAGCTGCGTGGGAGCGACCGAGGTGCGGCGCATGGTGCTGGGCGACGTCGACGTGCAGCCCACGCCCCAGCAACTCGAAACCATGAAAGCTTTGGTGCGAGACGCAATGCGCGACGGCGCCGTCGGAGTCTCGACTGCGCTGGAGTACGCGCCCGCGCCTTACGCGAAGACGGAAGAACTTATTGCGCTGGCTTCGGAGGCGTCGAAGTTCGGTGGAATCTACGCCACGCACATGCGGGACGAGAGCGACAGCGTTCTCGAAGCGGCCGACGAGGCCTTTCGCATCGGGCGCGAGGCGCGCATTCCGGTGGAGATATGGCATTTCAAGGTAGCGGGCAAAGCCAACTGGGGACGCATGCCCGAGCTGATAGCGCGCGTCAACCGCGCACGCGCCGACGGGGTTGACGTGGAAGCCGACACCTACGCCTATACCGCATGGGCGAACGGCATGTCGGCCTTTGTTCCGGCGTGGGCGCATGATGGCGGCGATGCCAAGTTGATCGAGCGCCTCAAAGATCCCGCAACCCGCGCCCGCATTCGCAAAAACATGGAGACACATTCCAAAGACTGGGACAACGAGTGGCAGGAGATCCGCGGTCCCGAGGATGTGATGATCACCGCGGTTCAA
>JBGPFV010000139.1:0-6722 GCA_041483535.1 Terriglobia bacterium
CCCGAATATTGCTCTCTACCGATCCGAGAACGGCGGCAAGACGATTTCGGTTTTGCGCGGCGCGCCGGGTGGGGACGACTATCACCAGCTCTGGATCGATCCCCGGAATTCCGCCAGCATGGTGCTCGGAACGGACCAGGGAACCACGATCAGCCTGAATCGCGGCCAGACCTGGAGCAGTTGGTACAACCAGCCCACGGCGCAGCTCTATCATGTGACTACCGACAACCAGTTCCCTTACGTTGTGTATGCCGCGCAGCAGGATACCGGCGCTGCCGCGGTGGTAAGCCGCACCAACCACGGTCAGATCACGCCGCGGGATTGGTTTCCCGCCGGCCCCAGCGAGAGCGGATACCTGGTGGTCGATCCGAAGGATCCCGACATTATTTATCTGAGTGGGACTTTCGGTACCGTCGCCCGCTTCAACAAACGGACTGGCTTCAGCCAGGACATCACTCCGTGGCCCGCAGTTCGGTGGGACTCGGAGGTCCATGAACGCAAATATCGCGCGCCTTGGACTCCGCCGCTGGTACCTTCCCCGGCTGACCCGACGTCGCTTTACCTGGGGACGCAGTACGTGATGAAGACGGTCGATGGCGGTCTGCACTGGGAGACCATCAGCCCCGACCTCACCGGGGCGGCCGCTGATGAGCGTGATTCAAAAGCTACGAAACCGCCGAGTCCGCCAGCCCAGGGTTCGCCAACGATCGAGGAAGCCAAACGCGCCGGCTATGGCGTAGTGTTCACGATCGCGCCCTCGCCCCTCAACCGCGATTTGATCTGGGCGGGAAGCGATACGGGATTGATTCACCTCACCCGCGATGGAGGAAAGAACTGGAAAGATGTCACGCCGCCCGGATTGAGCGACTGGAGCAAAATCTCGCTGATCGAAGCTTCGCATTTCGATCCCGCCGTGGCCTATGCCGCCGTCGATCGCGGCCGCCTCGACGATCAGACGCCTTACCTCTATCGCACGCGGGACTACGGGACCACCTGGCAACGGATCACGAACGGCATTACGGCCCCGGCATTCTTGCGCGCCGTTCGCGAAGACCCGCAGAGCCGAGGGCTCCTGTTCGCGGGAACTGAATTCGGAGTTTACGTGTCGTGGGACGACGGCGACCACTGGCAGTCCTTGCAATTGAACCTGCCCGTCAGCTCGGTTCGCGATCTTGCGATCCACGGAGACGACCTGGTGGTTGCCACGCACGGGCGCTCCTTCTGGATTCTCGACAACATCACGCCGCTTCGCCAGGCGATTGAGGCGAGAAGGGCCGGTGGTCCGTGGCTTTACCGTCCGGCCATGGCGGTTCGCGTGGATAATGACTTTTTTACCGGCACGCCGCTTCCGCCCGAAGAGCCAACGGCGGAGAATCCTCCCAATGGCGCGATGATTGATTATTTCCTCCCATCTCCGGCGAGCGTCGTACTGCTGGAAGTTTTCGACGCGCAGCAGAATCTCATCCGAAAGTTTTCTTCCGAGGACCAGGATAAGAGCGCGGCGAAACACCGGCCGCTTCCTATTGCCGAGCGCTGGTTTCCCAAGCCTGAAGTCCTCGAGAAGACTGCCGGGATGCACCGCTTCGTCTGGAACCTGACCTGGGGCAGTTCCGGCGGTCCGGCCGCGGACGAAGACTCGGAGTACCGCAATCCGAGCGGGCCGAAGGCGGTACCGGGAATCTACCAGGTCCGCCTGACGGTCGATGGAAAAACGCAAAACCAATCGCTAAAAGTGATCATGGACCCGCGCTCGCCCGCGACTCCCGAGGTACTCACGCAGCAGTTGCAATTGGGTCGACAGATGTTTGGCGAAACCACCGAAGCGCGCCGCACACTGGCCGAGATTGGCTCGGTTCAGAAACAGCTCGCTGACACGCAACAGAAGCTGGAGCGACAGAACTTAGGAGCACAAAGCGCACAGCTCAAGTCAGCGCTGGATGAGGCGCGATCCGAAATCGGCAAGATTCTTGCGAACAAGATTCTCACAAACCAAGAACCAACGGCGGAGGAGGGCCCCGGGTTGGAAGAGGCCTACGCCGGTCTGGCATCGGCTCTGCGGGTCGTCGAAAGCGGAGACCGTGCCGTGCCCTCGCAGGCCATCGCGGTTTACACGGAGTCAAGCCAACAGGTAAAGGCGCGCATCGCGGAGTGGGCCAGATTCAAGCAAACCAGGTTTGCGCAACTCAACCAGCAACTGCGTGAGGCTAAGTTTGCTCCCATTGCGATTTCTGAACTTGAGCGGCAAATCGAATTTTTGATGTCGCGCTAGACTGCGCGCAATCGTGAACGAGCATCGGTTGGGCCTCGGCCTACGCCCAAACCCGGCGCTGCGGAGTTTTTGGCGTGTCGTTCTGGCTGGTCCTGCTCAATGCGCTGCTGTTCGAGGCCATCTCTGCCCGCCACGATCCAGTCCGGCTGCGCCGGCACGCCGTCGCTTGGGTTGCGATCTTCGGCTTCGTCAATCTGTATAACGGCGTACGGTGGTTTCGCGGGATCGCGCCCCTGGGGTATCAGGAAGTCGCCGTTATCCAGCCGAATATTCCGCAGAAAATCAAGTGGGACGATCACTACGCGCGCCAGATTTTGGATCACATGTTTACCCTGAACGCGGCTGCGGCCACGAATTCCACGAATCTCGTTGTCTGGCCCGAGACTGCGATTCCTTACCACATTGATGAAAGTAAGGGATTCCAACTCATGCAAATGGGGACTTTGCCCCAGGGCAACACTTACGTTCTTACCGGGCGGAAGCTGATGCTGGACGAGCTCCAGCGTTGCAACTACGCTCAGAACACCGTCCGTGCCTATATCCATGCGGTAGAGGACTTCTCGAGGTACTTCCACCGTTCGCCCGATCGCCTCGGCCCCGAACAGATTCGCGAGTACCAGGTTCACCTGTTTCGCGACTGCAAGCTCTCGCCAGGAACGATCGAAGGTCGTACCGCTGCCCTGCGCTTTCTTTTCGTCAAGACACTCAGACGTCCATATCTTTCCGGTCACATTCCGTTCCCCAAGCGTCAGAGGCGGATGCCCACAGTACTGAGTCAGGAGGAAGTGGCGCGACTCATTGCTTCCGCGCAGAACCTGATGCACCGCACCATGCTGATGCTGCTGTATCCGACCGGCCTGCGACGCGCTGAACTATGCCACCTCAAGGTCTGCGATATCGACAGCGAACGCATGGTCATTCATGTTCGCCAGGGCAAGGGTGGCCGTGACCGCGACGTCCTGTTAACCCCGAAGCTGCTGGACACCCTGCGCGAGTACTGGCGCTGGATGAAGCCGAAGACATATCTGTTCCCCGGCACCGTCAACAACTGGCGCGCCGACGTGCCCATCACTGAGAAGATTGTCTGGAAGGCCGTGGCGGAGGCCGCGAAACATGCTGGAGTCAGCAAGCATGTGTCTCCGCACACGCTCAGGCACAGTTTCGCCACTCATATGCTGGAAGCCGGCGCCGATCTGCGCACGATCCAGATCCTGCTGGGGCATGCCAAGCTCGCCGATACCACGGTCTACCTGCACTTGTCCCGGCGTCATCTGCAAGCAGTTCCCAGCCCACTCGAAGCGATCGAGGTGTCCGGTCCCGACCAGGTGAAGCGTTCCAGGAGACTGGTTAAGCGATGAACCGGCCCACCCTTGAGGTGGCCGACATCGTCCGTGCATCCGGCGACAGATTTTTGGAGCACTACGGATCACACCTTGCGTGGCAACATCGCAAGGTGCTCGATGCCATCGTCCGCTGCCGCACTGCGGCCTTGGGCGCTCATCGTGATCAGTGCACGCGCTGCGGACATCAGGCTATCTCTTACAACTCATGCCGTAACCGGCACTGCCCCAGATGTCAGGGGAACGCCCGTTTCCGCTGGCTCGCCGAGCGCAGGGCTGAGCTGTTGCCCGTCTCTTACTTTTACATCGTCTTCACGCTGCCGCACGAACTCTCCGCTCTAGCCCTGCAGAACAAGCGGCTGCTTTACGATCTGCTGTTCCGAGCCAGTGCTGCGACGCTGCTCGAACTCGCTGGCGACCCGAAGCACCTGGGTGCAGACATCGGGTTTCTTGGCGTGCTCCACACTTGGGGACAGAACCTTCAGCATCATCCGCACATCCATTACGTTGTTCCTGCTGGCGGTCTTGCACCGGACGGTTCCAGATGGATCCCCTCCTCTAAACGATTCCTCCTACCCGTCGCCGCGCTGAGTCGCGTCTTCCGGAGCAAGTTCACAACCGGACTGAAACAACTCTTCCAGCAAAACAAGCTCCAGTTCCACGGCTTACTCCACAGTCTTTCTGAGCCACGTCGCTTTCGCCAGTTTCTCCGACAACTCTTCCATCAGGACTGGGTCGTCTATGCCAAGCCACCCTTCGGCGGTCCCGAGCATGTTCTGAACTATCTCGCTCGCTATACGCACCGCGTCGCCATCTCCAACCATCGACTGGTTGCGTTCCAGAATGATCGAGTCTCGTTTCGCTGGAAAGACTATGCGCACGGCGGCAAGCAGAAGATCATGACGGTCTCCGCCGATGAGTTCCTACGCCGATTCCTGGTCCACGTTCTGCCCAAGGGCTTGGTCCGCATCCGCCACTTTGGCCTTTTTGCCAACCGCAGGCGTGGCAGTATGCTCGTACGCTGCCGTGCTCTGTTTGGTGCAGAGGGCTGTGGAGCTCATCCTGAGATCACTACCCAGCTGCGCTGTCCGGTTTGCACCGGTCCTATGCTCGTCCTGGAACGGATAACCAGCAGCCAGCTTTACTTTCGTTCCGGCTTGTTACTGCCTAATCTACTGCGGAACGCGGTTGATAGTTCCTGAGACAACTATGACGCAACTGGCCTCGATGATCGTCGATCGCAGGTGTGTTCCAACACGCCATGCCCTCGTATACTCAACTGGCGGTTCTGCCCGCATATACCAACTCTTCTTCTCCCGTCCCAAACTCCACGGCGGCTTACAAGAACAGGTCCCCGGCTATCTTCGTTCCGGTTTGTGGCCGCCAACACGGTTCGTAACCCGCGCAGCTAAATCGAACTCTCATAGACCTCACCGCATCCGCCGCAAACGCTAGCGGCTCACTTCAAACGACCCTATCGGAACTGCCCCGACCACAATACCAGCGCGCAACCTCCGCATCTCATCTCGGGGCAGTCCCGATAGGGATCTATCGTTTATGGGGACTAATCCGGAGGTATTGGTTCCGGTTTGCCCGTCATCGGGGCGCAATCGGGGGTAAGGGTGGATGGAGCATCCAACTTCCCACAAGTCGACTGCGGAAGTGGGTTGGGACTTCCCTTCTACGAGAGCGCCGACCGTATGGTCAAATCATGTAGCCAGGCGGCCGGATGCCTTTGTCTCGGAGATAGATTTCAGCCTGGCCGCGATGATGGGCCACGTGAATGTACATGGCGAGCAGGATTTCTCGCCCGGGGAGCCGTCCGTCAGGAGAGTTATGCGCTTGGTTGATCTGCTCGCCGGTAAGGTTGGGGATTACGGCGGAGCAGTAGTCGAAGGAGTCGCTTAGGAACTTGACCACGCCGTCTTTCTCAGTAGGTGAAGGCAATGCAGGAGTGGCGACATCGTTCAGGCCAGCACAGAATTGGTAGTTGGTGGTCGCGATGTGGGAGATCAATTCGCCAAAGTTCATGGATTCGGGGTGAGGTCGGAAGCCATACTGTTCAGGCGGCATGGCCTGGGCTACGGCGATCGACAGTTTGGTGAGAGCGCCAAAGTGCTTGGAATATTCCCCAGCGGCGTTCGCCGGAACTGCAGCGGTATGCGCGGTGGAGAGCGAAAGCGGGAGTAGCACAGCGAGAACAACAACCGCTCGAGATGTCATAGGACCTCCGTAAAGAATGCTGACCGAAATCGGAACGTTTCGTGGAACTCTCATTACTGCTTAGGCGCTTCCAGGAATTTGTCGGGATCTGCATCGAATTGCTGTTTGTGCTGCTCAGACATGAAGTAGTAGGTCTTGCCTTTATAAACCGACTTCGGAGCGCTCGCCGGATCCACCGCCATACCACAGACGGGACAGACGGGATGCTCGTCGGATTGGGTATAGGCTCGAGCGTAGACCGCGTTCGAGTCAGGGTTCGTCCAGCCTTCGCCCTGGTATTCCATGTCGAAGGCGGTCTGGCGCGCGATGTCGCGGCCGTAGTAGCGTTCCACAACCCGGAGCGCGAGATCGATGCCGGAGGAAAGTCCGCCCGCACTGGCGAGGTTGCCGGCTTCAACAAATCTTGCTCCACGCTTGACTTGGATATCCGGGAACCGCGTGGCCAACTTGGCATACGAACTGTGATGGGTGGTGGCGGCTTTGCCGGATAGTAAGCCGGTGCTTGCCAGCGCAAATGCGCCGGTGCAAACCGACATGGTTACGTCGGTACTTTTTGTCGCGCTGCGGATCCATTGCTTGGTTGCTTCGCTGAGCGGACTCTGCGCCGGAATCACGATTACCTTTGGGGCAGGAGCATTTGCGAGGGTGTAGTCCGGTACAATCTTCATCCCGCCGCTGGCATGGATGGGTTTTGTCGTGGCGGCAACCGTGTAAAGGCGGAACGCCGCGCCCGCACGACCGGGGATGTTGACATCCTGGAAGACCTCCCAAGGTCCAGTGAAGTCGATCATCACTGCGCCTTCTGAGACAAGGAAGGCAACGGGAATACTGCCGTGAGCAGGGGGAGTGAGTGGATTTTGGATGGCCGCTGGCTTGTTCCCGTCCGCACC
>JBGPFV010000140.1:0-6720 GCA_041483535.1 Terriglobia bacterium
GCGCGCTTGCGCTTCATCAGTTCCAGCGCATGCGGCTTGAACAGTTCGAGCGGCTGGATGTGGATGTGGCAGTCGGTGATCAAGAACGGCTCCTGGCCTCTAGCTGCTGGCAACCGTGAAGCCGTTTGCTAGAAGCTAAGGAGCTAGCGGCTAGAAGCTGCCTTCAGTACAACGGCACTTTCGGATCCACCGTCCGCGCCCAGCCGTCGATCCCGCCGCGCATGGATTGAGCGCTTTCGAATCCCTGTTGGCGAAGCCAGTTGGTGACGGCCAACGAGCTGACACCGTGATGGCACACAACCACGATGTGATCGTCCGGGTCGAGTTCCTGGTGAGCGCGGGTCGGAATATCGCTCATCGGCATGTGCTTGGTCCCTTCGATGTGGGAGGCTGCGTACTCCCAGGGCGCGCGAACATCGAGCAGCGTAAATGTTTCCCCGCGCTGCTGCAGCGCCTTGACCTGAGTGGGTGAGATTTCTAAGTCCATAATTTGATTCCGTAGAGACGGGACTTGCCCCGTCTCTGCTTGCGCCGGCGGCGCTTTTCCACCTCGGGAGACACGGCAAGCCGCGTCTCTGCCGAAATCAGGCGCGGTGCCCTGGGGAATCCGCAGCACCTCGCAGCGTGGTCAGACTCACCAGCGCCGCCAACGCCCAGAGCACGCCGGTTCCGATCCTGGCGACGCGCACATCGGCGTAGGGAATGCTGCGCCACACCGTCAACCCACAGCCCACCACGAAATTGATCACCAGCATGCCGAAAAACGTGCGCTCGCGCCAGCAACGCGTGTCGACCGCCAGGCCGGCCAGCAACACGATCCACACCAGGTAGGTTGCGGCCGTCCAATAGTCGTGCGGCCATTCATACTCGTTGCGGATGACGTGGCTGAACGAAATCCACGCAAAGTAGGCGCAGGCGAGGAAGCCCGCCACTCCCCACAATGGCGCGCGGCACATCAAGTGGCCGGAACTGGAGGGCCGATTCGCCGCGACCTTCGCTCCGATACTCGCGTCGCCCTCAGGCTTTGTTTCTTCCAGTTGCTGATCCATTTCGGTGGCCGTTTGTCGAGGAAGGCAATAATACCCTTGCGCGGGTCGGCGGTACAGAGGATCGCGGAGAATACCTTTGTGATTCTCCCCGTGGTCGATGGAGGGCCGGGCGAGCCCCCGTCGCTCCATCGTATTACTTATGATCAGGTCACGGCCCTCGCTAAAGGTTAATCGCCGACTTCCGCGGCTCGCCGATCGTGGACAACGGATCGCGCGCGCCCTCTTTTTCTTTGATCCACTTCTTTTCGTTGCGGAGGATGTCGAGCAGCAACTCTTTGTCCTTCGCGCTGGGCAGACTCTCTTCACAGTGCTGCTCGTAGCCGCGGTCGTCGAGGGGCTCGCCGGTTTCGCAGTGGTACGTCTTCCCTGCCCATCGTCCGATGTTGCGGTTGAAGTGGATGTCGGGCGTGTAGAACTTCTTCTCGCCTGGCTTCAGGAACGTGTTCAGGCGCTCGACCAATCCCGCCACTTCCTGCCGGTATAGCGTACGGCTGTAGTCGTTCAGGTCGTCGAGGTCGGCGGCCTTATCGTTTTGCAGCTCGTCGTACCGGCCTTTGATTCCCCAGACGTAGGCCCAGTGCGCCGAGGAAGAATGATCGGTGCCGAAAAGGTCGAACGAACTCGAAATCCACTTGTTCAGGTATTTCTGCATCAGCCACCGCGGAATGACGCCGGCTTCGACCACGCGGCGCAATCCATCGTGGCCGGTTCCCATGTGGAAGGCTTCCTCGCGCAGCATGTAAGAGGTCGAGCGTCCGAGCGGGGCAAACGCGGAATACTTCAGCATCTGGAGCTGGAATTTGCCGTCGCGGTCCACGAAGTCCGTGTACGTGAAAAAGTCGAGCCAGTTATCGACATCGACGTTGAAAGTACCGAGCAGCCGCTTGTTTTCGAACGCCCGGCGCTCCAACATTTTCTGCGCTTCGACCTTACCCGAAGACCCGAAGAAGTCGATGAGCACGGCGCACATCTGCCAGCCGTGGCGCATCTCTTCGATCATGACACGGGTAAGCGCGCGGCGATCCCATTCCGACGGCGCGGTGGCAAACAGGTTGCGCTGCTGCTCCACGCTGGCAAATTCGGTGTCGCCCTGGTAGACGATCATGTTCATGAGCGCATCGCGCATCTGCTGCGTCGGCACCTGGCGCAGGTTCTCCCACTTATTGCGGCCTTTGTAGGCGCCGAACTGGATCTCGCCAGTTTCAATCGCGCCGTAGAGAGTATCGAAGTGGAACGATGAGACGTCATCCTGATTGACGCCGATTTCCTTGCGCCATTCGTTGAACAGGCCAACCCAGTCGCTGAAGTTTCCGATTTTCGCTGCTTTGCCTGGCATAAGACCTCGAATCTTTACCACAGGGTGCACAGAGGAACACGGAGGAAAACAATATCTGGGGCGTTCCTCCGTGATCCTCCGTGTCCCCTGTGGTTCAAGCTTTTGCTCTCACTTCCCTGTGAATGTCGCGGGCCGTTTTTCCACGTAGGCGGCCAGGCCTTCTTTGGCGTCATCGCTCTGGAACAGGATCTGCTGATTCTCGCGCTCCACCGCCAAAGCCGATTCCATTGGAATTTCCCACCCGGTCTGCACGGCTCGCTTGATGCGCCCCACAGCCTTGGCGGCTTTGTTTGGAGGCGTGAACTGGCGCGCGTACTCCATGATGTTTCCCATGAAGCCCTCGCGCTCGAAAATGTCGTTTACAATGCCATACTCCCGCGCCTCTTCGAACGAGAACGTATTGCCGGTGATCATCAGTTCGATGGCTTTGCTTTTCCCTACCAGGCGCGACAGGCGCTGGGTTCCGCCGGTGCCGGGAAGAACGCCCAGGTTGACCTCGGGCAGGCCGATCTTGCCCGCATCTTTGCGCGCAATGCGGAGGTCGGCAGCCATCGCGATCTCGAGGCCTCCACCGACGCAATGGCCATTGAGCGCGGCGATCACGAGCTTCGGCGTGTGCTCCAGGCGCAACAACATTTCGTTCGCGTGCAGGCAGAAGTAATACTTGAAGGTTGGATCGACCGAGGCCAGCATCTTGATGTTGGCGCCGGCCGAGAAAAACTTGTCGCCCACGCCCGTGAGCACGATCACGTACACGCCGTTATCCATGCGCGCCCGGAGGATGGCTTCATCGAGCTGGCGATTCATTTCGTAGGTGTAGGTATTCGCCGGCGGATCGTTCATCTCGATCACGGCCACGCCGGCGTCGGTGCGATAGTTGATGAGCTGTTTGGTGGTTTCGCCGGTGGCCGGCTGCATAAGGGTTGCCATTAATTTCTCCTAATCGATTTCGGGTGAGGTGCTCAAGGCGCAGGCCGAAGCAAGTCGTAGGCGCACGCCTGCGCGTTCTGACGGGATGGCTTGAGGCGCACAAAGTCGCCATACGCTCGAACGTTCGTCCTGATTATAAGGAACGGTGACGTAGATCACAATAACGTGTGACATGACTGGCTGGGCCGACGCCTCGCTCAGTTTGCCGGATCGCGCTCGGTCAGAAGGATACGCTTCACTTTGTTGCGGTCGAGCGTTTGTATTGCTCCCGCCACTCGGACCTGGATCTCCATTCCGCGGACCGAGACCAAGTCGCCGGTTAGGACCGATCCATCGCGGAGCTCGAAGGTGTCGTGGGCAGAAGTGCCAAGTTCGTAACTCACGCTGCCACCGGAAACGTCGTCAGGACCGATCTCAACAGGAAACGTTCCCGTGTTGAACCCTTCCTTGGTGAACCCGAGGCTATGCTTGCCCACCGCCAGTTGTACAAGCTTCGGGGTAGTGCCAGCGTCGGTCCCGTCCACCGAAAGCGTGGCGCCTTGCGGAACGGAATTTACTGTAATGGAAACCTTCTTCGGCGGGGCGAGTGGTTGCAATTCAGCAGGCACAGAATTGGGGGCAATTTCGACAGAAGCAGGTGTGCCAAGGGCATGAACCGTGGTCTGAAACTTGACGGATTGCCCGGGAGGGACATTGTCGAGCGCAATCCAACCGTCGCCGATGCGGACTTTGTTTTTGTCGTACAGATAGAGATTGAAGCCGAGGTGTGAGATCTTCTTGTTCCATAAGTTCTCGGCGGTCGTGTCGATCAGATAGTTGCGCTGACCCGCGACAGAGCTGATCTGGTTAAACTTTCCCAGCGTGATGCGGACGACGGGCGAACCGGTCTGCGGCCAGTTGAGTACCTGGGTTGACGTATCTTTCCCGGCGAGGGTCGAAGTCGCAAAAACCACTAATAGGGCAGCAGCAATGATCTTGAACATATTTTTCTCTAAGTCGTCTCGGCATTCGGACAACGCAAAGCGCACCTAACTGCGAATGCCCGCCATCAACTTCTCGATCTCGGCCTTTTGCTCGCCGGAAAGCGGTAAGAATGGCAGGCGCGACGGGCCTCCATAGTAGCCGTTCAGGTCCAAGGCGTACTTCACGCCGGGGACGCCAAGTTCGCTGACTACGCGCTGGGCAGCGAGTTTTATACGCGCCTGTTTCTCGCGGGCGAGAGCGTTGTCTCCGTCTTTGAGCGCGGCGTAGATTTCGTAACACGCCATGGGCGCGGGGCAGGCGAAGGCGAGAATCGCGCCCACCGCTCCCAGTCCAAGCGACGGTTCGAGTTGGTGCGCGGCGCCGACCATAACCTGGAAGCCGACTTCTTTTTGCCGCGTCTTCAATTTTCCTACGACGGTTACCGCAGAGGACGAAGGCTTTGTCGCGCTGTCTGCGCCTTCGTGGACGGGCGGGGACGCCCGTCGCTCCATCGCTTCGGCGGAGCCTGCCAGCGAGGATACGCTGACCAGTTCCCTGCTCTGCTTTTCGCTTTCGCCGGCGGCGGCCTTCAACATGCGCGGCGTCACAGCTTCGAACGTCTCCGTTACCGTGGCCTGCCGCTTTACGTGACGCGTGCCCTCAACCATCTGTTTTACTTTGTCGAGGTTGCCGCTCGATTCCTTGATGGCAGCGATGTTGGGATGGCCGGCGAGTTCAATCATGACTTCGGCGGGAATGTCGTATCCGGTGGCCTGCGGGAAGTTGTAGATGATGATCGGCAGTGCGGACCGGTCGGCGACGGTGCGATAGAACGCGAGCAGGTTCGCCGGCAGCATCTGTTTCTTGTAGTAATGCGGAGTGCGCACCATGGCCGCGTCGTAGCCGAGCCCGGCGGCGTACTCGGTGAGCCGCAGCGTTTCCTTCGCGGACTCGATGCCGGTTCCGGCGATCATGACTTTGTTGGGGGCGGCAGCGGCGATTGCGGTCTTGAGGACGTCGCGGCGCTCCTGGTCGGAAAGCAGGATCGCTTCGCCGGTCGAGCCCTGGACGACGATGCCCGCAACCGGCGTCCGCGAGTAGCGCTCGACGTTCGACTCGATCTTCTTGTAATAGACTTCGCCGTCTGGGTAGAAGGGCGTTGTGATGGGCGGGAAGATGCCAGAGAGAAGCATGGTGGACCCCAGTCGTTGGTCGTTGGTCGTTTACGACCGCGGTTCAATTATGGAGTCTGGATTGAGAGTTTGTCATCTTGAGGTCAAGCCGCGAAACCTTACTCGCGGCGTTCGAGAGCGTAGGGGCCCTTCGACTGCGCAGCCTCTTCTCGCTTCGCTCGAACATGCTGCTCCGCTCAGGGTGACATTCTTACGAAGGTCTACTCAACACCCGCTCCGCGTGCAGCGTCTGCAGAGCTTGCACGCGCACTTCTCCGCGCTGCAACGCGGCGATCCCTTCCGCGGCGGCGCGGGCCGCGGAGAGCGTGGTGATGGTCGTGATGTGGCCGCTGACGGCGGCGCGGCGGATCGCTTTCTCGTCGAAATAAGGATCGGGACCGTGCGGCGTGTTGACGATCAACTGGATGCGATCGGCCTTGATCAGGTCCACCGCATTGGGGCGGCCTTCTTTCACCTTGTAGACGCGCTCCACCGCCAAGCCGGCTTCTTCCAACACGTCGGCCGTGCCGTGGGTAGCAACCAGCTTGAATCCCATGTCGACGAAGCGACGCGCGACCTCGATCATCTGCGGCTTATCACGGTCGGTGACGCTGATGAAAACCGTACCCTGCGTCGGCAGTTTCTGGCCGGCGGCAATTTGCGCCTTGGCGAAGGCTTCGCCGAAATTGTCGGCGATGCCCATGACTTCTCCGGTGGAGCGCATTTCAGGGCCAAGCACCGTGTCGACGCCGGGAAATTTCGACCAGGGAAAGACAGGCGACTTCACGTAGAAACAGCGGCCCGTGTCGAGATCCGTGCCGTGCTCCACGTATTCGGGAAGGAACTCGCGCAACTTGCTTCCGGTCATCAGTCGCGCCGCAATCTTGGCCATGGGCACGCCGGTGGCCTTGGAAACGAAGGGCACGGTGCGGGAGGCGCGCGGGTTCACTTCGAGCACGTAGACTTTGCCGTTCCCGTTGGCTGTGTGGCTGCGGGGCTCTGCCCCGCTGGGACGGGGCAGAGCCCCGTCACCACACGAGCTAAACTCACTGCGCGGGATGGCGAACTGCACGTTCATCAGGCCGATCACTTTGAGCGCTCGCGCCAGCTTGAAGGTGTATTCGCGCATGCGCTGGAGCAGCGGCTCCGGAATATCGACCGCGGGCAGCACGCACGAAGAATCGCCGGAGTGGATGCCGGCTTCCTCGATGTGCTGCATGATGCCGCCGATGACTACGTCTTCGCCGTCGGAGAGCGCGTCCACGTCGAC
>JBGPFV010000141.1:0-6686 GCA_041483535.1 Terriglobia bacterium
ATGAAAGTGTCGGCCAGCCCTTGCTGCGTGACATTGTTATAGGCGACGCCGAGGGTGGCATTCGCCATGGCGAAGTTGGGATCGAGTTCGACGGCGCGCTTGAGATAGGGAATGGCCTTGGCATCGTCAAGTCTCAGGTGCTCGGCTTGGCCGAGGCTGAAGGCCTGCAAGGCTTCGAGCGACGAGGTGGTGGCCTGTTCAAGCGGGGTGGCGAACTTCTGCACCGAGCCGATGGACTCGCCCAGTTTGCTGCGCAAGCTGGACGCTGCCCGGTCGAGCGACTTGAGAACCTGCTCCTTGCTCTCGGCTTCGCTCTCTTCGCGGGCCAACACGTCGCCGTTTTGGGCATTTAGCGCGGAAACGCTGATGACGTAGTGGGTGCCCAGGCTGGCAATGGAGCCGGTGAGCATGGCTTTGGCACCTTCGCGCATGCAGATCTCGCGGGCCACGTCGTTGCTAATGCGTTCGCCGGGCTGGCGGCCCATGAAGCGCAGGGCTTCGCGGACGCGGGATTCGGGTAATAGGTTCAAGTAGGGCGACTGCTCCAACTGCACGGCGAGCGCCTGCTTCAGGGTGCCGTCGAAGACGGCGTCGCCGGTGGTGTTCACGAAGTCGGCGAGTACGACGGTGTCTTTTGCGGTGAGCGCGCTGGCGCTGCGAGAGCGGAAGAACAAGGCGCCTCCGATCAGCGCCGCGATCAGCACAGCGGCAGCGACGACGGCGGGAATCTTCCACGATTTCTCTTGCCCGGAACTTTGCCCGGAACTCTGCCCGGAACTCTGGGCCGCGGGAACGGCGGCGCTGGCGGGCATCACCGCACCCGACGAACCGGCTGCAACCGCCGCGCCAGAAGGCGGCGAAACCGCCGGTGACACCGGCCGCGATCCGGAGTCGTGCGCCGCCGCCACCGAGCCCGAACTTGCGGCGACGGCGCGTCCGGTGTCGGTGTCACGCTTTAAGCGTTGCAGGTCGGCGCGAATGTCGGCGGCGTGCTGGTAGCGGAGATTGCGGTCTTTCTCCAGCGCCTTGTTGATGATGTCTTCGAGCTTCGGAGGCAAGTCGGGATTCAACCGGATCGGCGAAACCGGGGCGCGATCGAGGATGGCCTGAAAAATCAGGGCCGAAGTGTCTCCGCGAAACGGGATGATGCCGGTGGCCATTTCATAGAGCACGGCGCCAAAGGAAAACAGGTCGGTGCGGGAATCGAGTTCCTTTCCTTTGGCCTGCTCGGGCGACATGTAGGCCACCGTCCCAACCGCGGAACCGGGGCTGGTCAGGTGCTCGTCGGCTATCGAACTCTCCACCGTCACCCCCGAGGGCTCCGATGGCCGGGCGGCGGGCTGTGTGACCTTGGCCAGGCCGAAATCGAGAATCTTCGCGTGCTCGCGCTTGGTCACAAAAATATTCGCCGGCTTGATGTCGCGATGGACGATTCCCTGGGTGTGGGCGGCGTCGAGGGCATCGGCAATCTCGATGCCCAGCGAAAGCAGCGTGTCGAGCTCCATGGGACGGTTGCCGATGATATGTTTCAGGGTCGAACCGTCGAGGTACTCCATGACGATGAAGGCCTTGCCGTTGTGCTCGCCAATGTCGTAGATGGTGCAGATATTCGGATGGTTGAGCGCCGATGCGGCCCTGGCCTCGCGGCGGAAGCGCTCGAGCGACTGGCGGTCCTGGGCGACATTCTCAGGCAGGAATTTCAGGGCGACGAAGCGGTCAAGGCGGGTGTCTTCGGCCTTGTAAACGACGCCCATGCCACCGCCGCCCAGTTTTTCGAGAATGCGGTAATGCGAGACAACCTCGCCCACCATTGGTTCACTCCACGCTGGGGTGAAATCTTACGGTTGGCTGTCGGGCAAGTCAACCGATGGGGAGTGGGAACTCGGTCGTCCCTCCCGGACTTGAATCATTGCTTCCGTTTTCCCAGCGCGGAAGCGCTGGGCTAAGTTAGGTCGCCCCTCCGGGGCTGAATTCGGCGACCGGCCCTCCGTGAGTTCATGCGCTTTGGTTCAGACTCTCCAGTAGTCGGGGCGCCAGTGCTGGATCGATTTCTTGATTTCGGAATTGGAGAGTTTCTCGTTCAGGGCTCGAGCGGCGAGGGTGGGGAGCTCGGCGTCGGAGGCAAAGCGCAGGGCGATTAATTGCGCTTCGGTAAATTCGGCGATGCGGGGACGAAGGGCGGGGTCGAGTAAGGTTGCGAAGCGCAATCTTTCTTCGAGGCGGATGACGCGGTCCTGCACTCTCAGGGCGTAGAGGCGGATTTTGAAGATGGCGGCGATGGCCGCGAGGATGAAGACGACCAGCCAGGCGGAATGCACGCTTGGCCTGCGGACCAGGTGGACGATGGTGAGGATCAGGGAGATGGCAAACACGGGCAGGATGAAAAAGTGGAAGGGCGGATCAAGGCGCGTGTGATTGGAAAAATTCTGGGGGGCGCGGTCGGCCATGGGGGAAAGGCTCCTTTGAAAGTTGAACCATCATCGCACGTTTCCGCGGGGAGGATGTGCAAAGAATGCCGGCTCTAGCGATTCGCGACGCGTCCGCCCTCAGCGGCTGAAGCCGCCATTGATTTTGCGATACTCAGGGCGCGGCTGAAGCCGCGCCCCTTCAAAGCAGAGTTTTCCCGCAGCGTTTAACGGCGCTCTCCTAACACGGCAGTTACGGTATGCATTAAGGCATTACTGCTGCTACAAATCCTACTTTCCGATGCAGAAGGTGCCGAAGATCAGGTTGAGGATGTCGTCGGTGGTGGTGGCGCCGGTGATTTCGTCGAGGGGGCGGAGAGATCGATAGAGGTCGAGCAGAAGCATCTCGTGGGGGACTCGGGCGGCGACGGCGTTGGTCGCTGCGGCTAGCGCGGTGAGCGCGTCGTCGACTAGTTTTTGATGGCGAACGTTGGTTAGGAAGCCGGATTCCTGCTGGGTGGTTCGGTCTCCGGCTACGTGGCGGAGGATGGCTTCGCGCAGGGCGGGAATGCCTTCGCCAGTCAGGGCGGAAGTTCGAATTGTGGACGGCGGCGGCGTTGCCGAGCTGCGCTCGGCTGGACAGCCGAGGGCAGCTGTCCCTTCGTGGGCATTTAGGTCCCCATCCGCGCCGAGGAGGTCGGATTTGTTTTCTACTACGATCGCGGGGCGGGCTTCTATCTGGCGTAGTAATTCCTCGTCTTCTTCGTTTCGGGGCTGACTTTTGTCGATTACTACCAGGACTAGGTCGGCGTCGGCCAGGGCTTCGATGGATTTTTGGATGCCGAGGGTTTCGGCTTCGGCATTGTCTGGGGCTTTGCGGATACCGGCGGTGTCCACCAGTTCCACAGGAATTCCACCGATGGCTACGGTTTCACTGACCAGGTCGCGGGTGGTGCCGGGCTGGGCGGTGACGATGGCGCGCTCGCGTTCGACCAGGCGATTGAAGAGGCTCGATTTGCCTACGTTCGGACGACCTACTATGGCTAAGGTTAGTCCCTGGTGAACGATCTTGCCGTAGGCAAAAGTGGCGGCGAGTTGCTGGAGCGGGCTTTCGACTTCGGCGATGCGATCTCGGATGGTGGCGTCGGAGGCGATCGCGACGTCGTCTTCCGCAAAGTCGATGCCGGCTTCGAGCAGGGCGATCAGGTCCACTAATTTCTGCTTGATGGGCTTGAGACGATGGGAGAGCGCGCCCTCGAGTTGCTGGGCGGCTACTTTGGCTTGGAATAGAGTTTGCGCGTCGATCAGATCGCGGACGGCTTCAGCCTGGGTGAGGTCGAGGCGTCCGTTGAGGAAGGCGCGCATGGTGAATTCTCCGGGCTCGGCCAGGCGGGCGCCGCGGGCCAGCGCCAGTTCGACGATGTGGCGGAGGATTACGGGCGAGCCGTGGGCGGAGATTTCTACGATGTCGTCGGTGGTGTAGGAGTGGGGCTTGGCGAAGTAGGTGACTACGACTTCGTCGATGCGGGCGGGAGTTGTGGTGGTTTCGAGAGCTGCGGAGCTTTGCTCCGCTGGACAGCCGGGGGCGGCTGTCCCTGCGTGAGTCTTGGTGGTGTCGGCGGGTTCGATTAGATCGCAATGGATCGCTCGGTTGGGTTCTAGCTCACGATTCAAGCGGAGCATGGGTTCGGCTATGGCTCGCGCTTCGGGACCGGCTAGACGGACCACACCTATGCCGCCGCGACCGGGCGGGGTGGCAATGGCGACTATGGTGTCGTCGAGATTCACACTGACATTCTAGCCGTGTGAGGCTGCGCTCCCGCTATACGTTTCTCCCTCGTTGCGTGTCCATTTGCGATAAACCAAAAAGTGGTAGAGGGCGAGAGCGAGGGGAATGAAAAAGAAAAGGAATGGGAACCAGAGCGCACGTTTCAGCCAGGACGACTGGTCGAAATTGAACCAAAAGTAGAGCATCCCCACCCATAACCATGCCGAACGGATAACCTCCGGGATCAGGGCCAAGCGCAAGAAGGCTGCGGTTGCCGGAGGTACCTGCGCCTCGGCTACCTCACGTAGCGTTCCTTCCGGGTAGGAAACAATTAGTCTTCTCGTACACTTACCCACGTTGCTGCACTATCTTCCTGAATCTCCCACTCGTGGGAAGGGCCATTGTAGGTGAACAACCAGCGGGAGATGATGTCGCGTCCTATAAGGCATTGGACCGGTTGTTCGGGCAGGTCACAACAAGCCACCTCGATCACTTCTATAGTTGTCAACCTAAGTCGCGGGAAGCGAATAGAGGCGACAAATACTTCCGCCTTTTCGATCAGGCCGCCAGCGTGAGCAATCGTAGTTTCATTTATTTTGGAGAGCTCAGCTTTCTCCGCTGCCTGCGGCGTCACAACAGTTCGAGCGGCCCCCGTGTCAATCAAAGCAGGCATTGTGCTGAGCCGACCGGGGCCGGAAGTCAGATCCTCCCCTGTGATCCGTAAGATTGGAGGACCGAGCTGAATTTCGATACGCGGGCCGTAGCGGATCAGGTCCCATGCCGATGGATGCTTTTTGTGGTAATTGATCACACTCGGTTAGAAGACAAAGAATACGGCCTCGTGCTCAACGATTTGCTTTACGAGAAAATCTGCCCTAACACCCCATTCACGAACTCCCGCTCGATATGCGACCTCAAACGTTGGGTGAAAGCCGAGAATGCTGTCGCCTTTGGCCACGACATACTGGCCCGAGTATTGTTTCAGCCATTCTGCCTTGTGGGCGGCATAGAGCGTTAATTCAGCAGCTAATCTGGCTTCTCCGCTAGCCATCGCAGTAAATCTCCGTCCACGGCCAAAGTTTAGATGACAAACTTAAGAGAGAACCTTCTCGGGGAGTGCCAAGTTTTAGTTGGCACAACGTCCGATATGCATAATAAAACTTCAGATGGCCGGTCAGTGGTGTACGTGATTACGTACACCAGTAATCAAGTATTCCCGGTTTTTCTAGACATGTCAATGAAAATCTGGTTCCATTGTACGCAATCGCGTACAGATGACGACAGCTCAGCAACTCGGTATTCAGATAAAGGCGGCTCGCAACAAGGCGGGGCTAAGCATCAGGGGACTTAGCGCTCTAGCCAACATTCCGGCGTCGACCATCGAGGGATATGAGGCGGGAACCAAAATCCCTGCGGAGAATTTCCTGCGGTTAGCCGATGCGCTCAAACATCACAACTTCAAAGTTGATGGCAACGAATTCACAGTCATACGAACAGGCACAGCACCTCCCGCACCAGCAGAGGGTGAACAACTGAGGCTGGATTTTTCGGGAGAGTATGACTACTCCAAAGCGTCGATAAAAATACGCCCAGGAAAAATTACGGTTTCATTCGATGGCGTCAGGCTTTCGGCAAATCCATAGGCAACGCGAACTGGAATATCACAGAAGTTCTATTCTCGCCTTGGGCACAATTCTCGCCTTTCCCCGCGTGGTACAGTTCATCGTTCTTCCCCCCTCCCCGCGTCCTGCATGCGCAACCCCTACGCGCGCGCCCCCGCCCCGGTCGCGAGCGCGCCCCGCGCCCCAGGGGTCCAAGTCCGGTGTGGTGGGGGTGTAGCCGTTTTTCCCGTAGCCACATCCTACCCATCCGCCGTTTGCTGCATCCACCGCGCGTCATTTATACTTACGGTTTGCCTTAAGGCAGCTGATTCAATCAGGAGCAGGGATTTTCGAATGCCGAAACGTACATTTCAACCCAACAAACGCAAGCGCTCGAAGAAGCACGGGTTCCGGACTCGCATGAAGACCAAGAGCGGGGCCGCAGTGCTATCGCGCCGCCGGGCTAAAGGGCGCAAGCGTGTTTCAGTAGCGCCGGGTTTCCGCGATTAGTTATTCCCCGTAAATCAGCTGCCCGTTGCCCGTACCCAGTTGCCAGAAAAGCGGGACTGACAACGGGCAACCGGCAACTGTGTATTGGATACCGTGCAGAATGATGAGCTGGTGAGCGGCGACGCTCCGAGGCGAAGGGTAGAGCAGCCCGCAGCCCAGGCGGGGGCGAGCTTTCCGCGCGCGGGGCGGCTGCGCAAGCACTCCGATTTCGATCGCGTGTACAAGCAGGGACGGCGGCATTTTTCTCCGCACATGACCGTGTTCTATCTGCGGCGGGCGGAGGGCGCTTTACCGGAGAAGGGTTCGCGGGTTGGGTTTACGGTGGGCCGCGTGCTGGGCGGCGCGGTGGAGCGGAACCGGATGAAGCGGCGGCTGCGCGAAGCGGTGCGGCTGCGGCGCTCG
>JBGPFV010000142.1:0-6684 GCA_041483535.1 Terriglobia bacterium
GCAAAGGAGCGTTTCATGCGTGGAATGCGGCGCAGGCACCCGCTTTGCCCGTCAGTCGGATGGTGTCGGCGGCCATCGTAGCCGAGATGCAGAAGAGAGAATTCCCCGTGCGAGGGTCTTCCGCTTCTCTGCGGCCGCTTAATAATGTGTTCATGCCCGCAGTCGCCGTGGAACTGGCGCCCGGAGCGGATGGGGTCGCCGACTTGACCAACGCCAACTATCAACAACGCGCCGCCTCCGCCATCGCCGACGCGGTTGTTTCTGTCCGCAACCGCCTGGGAGTTCAACCATGATGGCTGCACACACTGCGCCAAACTCGATGCTGCATTTGCTATTGGGTGGCGCAGTTTTTGGGTGGCGCGGCTTTTGGGTGGCGCAGCGCTTCAGCGCTGCAATAACTGCATGGTTTTGACTGCGGCTTTAGCCGCTGAGGTGAACGTACAACCATGATCCCACGGCATCTTCTAATCGGCGTCGCCACGCTGCTGCTGCTGGTCGTGTCGATGGGTATCTACGTTCGCCACATGCGGCGTCGAGCGGAAGAATTTCAGTATGCGGTGGCCGACGCGCTCCCCGTCGCTCCCCCAGCTTCCGGTCCAACCGAAACGGTGACCCTCTATGTCGCGGATGACGACGCCGGCATGCTCCGCGCCCGCTCGGCGCAGATTCCTCTTCCCGGAGGACGCCAGCAGCGAGCGGAGGAATTGCTGCGCGCCCTGCTGCGCATCTACCAGCAACCGGGCGCCGCGCATCCTCTCGCCCCGGCGGCCGACATCCGTAGCATCTACCTCGTCGATCCGGGCGCTGCCGTCATCGATCTGAACGCCGCCTTCGCCGATCAGCACCGCTCCGGCATTCTCAGCGAGCAGCTCACCGTGAATTCGCTGGTGGAGACGCTGGCCGTCAACGTTCCGGGGATCCAGCGGGTCAACATCCTGGTCGAAGGCAAGATGCGCGAAACTCTCGCAGGACACGCCGACCTGACCGAGACGTTCGATGTGACCACGATTGTGCAGGCTGGCAGCCAGTAAAGCCGGACCGAGTGGGTTCTATTCGCTCGAAACGCACCGGGAGAAATCCTCTGATAACAATTCCCTTGCCGATCAATGCGCGTTTGCACCCACAACTCTCAGTTAGTGTCAACGCCTGTGGCTGTTTGCGACAGCTATCGAGAACGTTCCGCCTTTCTACTGGTAGTCTTATAGGTATTAGATCGCATCAAAGCGACCTGCGTGAAACGTCTCAATCTTGCTATTGTCCGTTTCAAATCTGATGCCGTACCGCCTGTCACAGTTCTCCCGGTTACAAGCATCGCACCCTACTTGCCGAAAGACTGTACGGCCGCTGCTTCGTCGTTCTTCACATCGAAGAGGGTGTGGAGCTTCGTGATCTGCAGCAGGTCGTTTACTCTCTTGGTAAGGTTGAGCAGCTTGAGTTCGCCGCCCTGTTTCTTGGCAGCGGTTAAGGCACTGACGAGTTCGCCGATACCGGAGCTGTCGATATAGTTCACCTCGCCGAGGTTCAGCAGGATTCTTTTCAGCCCCTTGGAAAGCAAGTCGTGAACCGTATCTTTTAGTTTTACGCTGCCTTCACCGAGGGTGATTCGGCCGCTAAGGTCGACAATCGTGACGCCATCCACCTGACGAGTACTGGATATCACGCTCACTGGGAAGCCTCCTTGGAGTCCGCGCGGGGTTGCCGGGGACGTGCTTATCGTTCTGAGTTCGGTGCCGTTTGGGAACCTCTCAAGTTCACAACCCACCTCGCCGGATTTCGGTCATTCGCCTCCAGGGGGTGTGCGTCTCAACCGGCGGGAGCTGCTCCTCCGAGAGACCCCCCCTGCGCACCCGCACTTTCTTGCGACCCTTATCCGGCGGCCCAGCGTAGGTCTTATCTCATTCCCTGTCAAGCACAGTCACGCCTTAATATCGCCATAGCGCTCATTGACTTGGGGGTTCTCAGTGCTATCGCCGAATCATCTCTGCGGCACTAACTGGCGATAAATCGCCTTTACACTCATTGACCGGGGCGGCTTCTCCAGCGCCCCGCGCCCGCAGCGCTATTAGCTCCAGACGGGATTGCCTTTTGCGTCGCGAAGAACGAGAGTATCCGTGCCCTTCACGACTTCACGGGCGAGAATCAGGTCCGCTTCGCCCTGCTTAACTCTTGATCCGGTGATGGCGATTTCGTCCCCCTTGTTGAAGCTCACGCCCATGTCGTCGAGAAACGACTTGGGACAGAGGTACACGTCGACCGTGTCCGTCCCCGTCTTCACCGACAGATGAGCGATCTCCTTCTCGCTTCCTTTCGGAGGCAGTATTACATCTTCGACCGTGCCTTTCATCTTGGTCTCGGCCTTGAGGTCGTATTTGGGACGGTTCGCTTCTCGGGATTTCTGCGCACCCAGGGGGCGAGTACAGAGAATAGTACAGAGAATTGCAATCGCCAGAAAGATCGATCTCCGACTGATCTCACTTGCATGGGACATGGCTCCTCCTGTTGACAGGTAGGTAGGAATGAAGCCATATTCACGAACCTCGATATCGTACTCCATTTTCAATCCGGACGGATCAGTTTCCACCGGGTCGAGTTGTACACCCGTTTCACAATTCCATGGCCCTCAACTATTGAAATATCGCCATAACGCTCATTGACGGGTTGTGAGCGCTATCGCCTGATTTGCGACCGGTGTCGCGACGCGGATGAATGCTGTGGCCTGGCGAAAGAGGCCTCGTACATCGTCTGGTACTGGTGCACTTTGAAAAGTGCACCACTACCCACCGTCTCATCCCGGGCCACCCGCACCGAGTTCGGTGTATAATCGCGTGATTTTTCGGACGCCATCCTTTGCCCGGCTAATCCGATCTTCGCGGAAAGAAAATTGTCTGCCCCAGCCATTGTCGTCGATGACGTTGGCCGCCGCGCCCGCCATCGGATTACCTTGCGGCTTCTGCCCTACGTGCTCCTGCTTTACGTAATTGCTTACCTTGATCGCAACAATCTTGCCACTGCGGCCCTGCAAATGCCGCACGATCTCGGCTTCGACTATCGCGTGGTTGGGTTCGGGGCGGGCATCTTCGCCCTCGGCTACGTAATTTTGGAAATTCCCGGCACGCTCATCGTGGAGCGCTGGAGTGCGCGGCGCTGGATCACGCGCATCATGATCTCCTGGGGACTGGTCACGATGGGGATGGCCTTCATTCGGACGCCGCACCAGTTCTATACGATGCGGTTTTTGCTGGGATTGGCGGAGGCGGGATTTTTCCCCGGGATCATCGTGTATCTCACCCACTGGTTCATCTATGAAGATCGCGCCAAAGCAGTGGCCGGTTTCATGGCTGCCATTCCTTTAGCGTACGCGGTCGGTTCCCCAATCTCGGGATTGCTGCTGGGCGTTCACTGGGGCGGACTGCGAGGCTGGCAGTGGTTGTTCATTCTGGAAGGTATGCCCGCGCTGTTCTTCGGCGTGATGACTTGGTTTTATCTGACCGATTGGCCGCATCAGGCAAAGTGGTTGCCCGCCGATGAGCGGGAGTGGGTTATCAATCAACTGGAGAGCGAGAAGCGGGCCAAAAAATCCGTTCGCGCCTATACGGTGTGGGAGGCGATCCGGCATCGCGACGTGCTCATCCTGACGGCGTTGCACTTCGTGCAGAATGCCTCGGCGTACGCGTTGGCCTTTTGGCTGCCCACCATGCTCAAGCGCTTGTCGGGTTTGGGCGATTTCAAGGTAACTCTAATGGTGGCCTTGCCGAACCTGCTTGGTTTTGTTGCCATGCAGGTCAACGGTTGGCATTCCGACCGTACCGCCGAACGGCGCTGGCACACGGCGATTCCGCTGTGGGTGACGGCGGCTGCGTTACTGGTGCTGAGCGTGGCGGATTGGGGAACCGTTCCTTCTCTTTTCCTATTCTCAATTGCTGCCGCCGCCCTGCTCGCCTTTTTGCCCAGCTTCTGGGCCATGCCGTCCGCATTCCTTAGCGATTCCGCGGCGGCGATGGCTACCGGCACAATCAACTGTGTCGCGGCGGGGTTCGGGGGCTTTCTCGGCCCGGCTTTGGTCGGCTATCAGGCCGCACGCACCCACTCGTTTCGGTCCAGCTTTGCGGTCCTGGTGGTCGCGCTGGTGATTGCAGGTGTGTTGCCCCTCACTTTACGCATTCGTGGCCGCGCCGTAGCCCCTTCATCCGGACCCTGACCGCTTTATCCTCGTTACTGCAATCCGAAGTGTACCGTGCTCGTTGCTGGCGCAACATCGTCTTTACACCAACAACCCTCAGTTGGAGACAGTCCCGTCCCGCGTCGTAGATTCTATCTTTGAATCGGCCGCTCATTCCCAAGCAACCCGCGGACTCGGAGCGCTTGCAGTGAAGGCGCTGTCCGAGGGCGAATAGGCTGGCTGACTGCTGGGTGCCTCACACATTCGCGTTTTTTGCGAATGTGTGGGTGTGCGCACCACCCTACTTTTTCAAGGCGCTGTGCGAGGGCATAGTCTGGCTGACAGCTGACAGCCGAGAGCTGATCCGGACGCCGGCTGTTAGAATTCCGTCGATGATCTTTCGCAGCGATAACCGCACTCCCGAGCAGCTTCGTCCCGTCAACATCATCCCCGACTTCATCTCGACGGCGGAGGGCTCGGCGCTGATTGAGATGGGCAACACTCGCGTCATCTGCACGGCATCGGTCGAGGAGTCGGTACCTGTGTTCTTGCGCAATTCGGGCAAGGGATGGATTTCCGGCGAGTACGGAATGTTGCCGCGCTCGACGCTGACCCGCACCGCACGCGAATCGGCCAAAGGAAAGCAAAGCGGACGAACCCAGGAAATTCAGCGGCTCATCGGACGCTCGCTGCGCGCCGTCGCCGATTTGAAGCGCCTGGGGGAACGCACCATCTGGATCGATTGCGACGTGATTCAGGCGGACGGAGGCACGCGCACGGCTTCGATCACAGGGGCGTTCGTCGCGCTGGGCCTGGCTCTGCAGCGTCTGATCGATGCGGGAACGTTAACCGCGGCGCCCATCAAGGATTTTGTGGCCGCCATCAGCGTCGGCATCGTGGACGGCGAAGTTCTTCTCGATCTGAATTACGAAGAAGACTCGCGCGCCGACGTGGACATGAACTTCGTCATGACGGCTGGCAACAAGATTGTTGAACTGCAGGCCACCGCCGAGCACCAGGTATTCGACGACGCTCAACTCGCGAAGATGATGGCGCTCGCGCGCCAGGGCATCCAGTCGCTGATTGCCAGGCAGCGAACCCTGCTCGGAGCTCTGGCTCTGCGGCAGTGACTTCGGTCATGACACAAAGTGCCCTGAAATTCCATACGCTGTCTACGATGCCATCCAAAACCATCGTCGTGGCAATTGTTGGATTCGCGCTTGCCTGCGCGACCGCCCTTGCCCAGACGCAACGCGTCGAGGGCATGGTGCGTAACTCCGCTGGCACTGCGATCGCCGGCGCTCACGTAACGATAGAAGGCGGAGGCTATCGGCAGACCGTCGTTACCGACGCCAACGGCAGCTTTATCCTGCCCGAGGTTCCCGTTCGCTCCGCCACCATCACCGTTTCCGGATGCAACACGAAAGCTCTCCAGCGCGCCTGGCAGGGCGAGCCCGAGCTGGTTCTTGTCGTGCAGCCCGCCGTATGCTGTTGCACCTGCATCTGCGAGACTCGCACCATGCAGGTCACCGCGACGCGGATTAACACCGCACTCGAGGATTCCCCCGCCGACAGCGTCACCATCTCGCACGACGATCTGGCCTCGACCCCGGCCGTCGCGCTCGATGACGTGCTGCGCAAAGTCCCCGGCTTCACTCTGTTTCGACGTTCCAGCAGCCGCACCGGAAATCCCGGCACGCAAGGCGTCTCCATGCGCGGAGTCGGCGCCAGCGGCGCCAGCCGCGCCCTCGTCTTAGTTGATGACATTCCGCTCAACGATCCCTTCGGCGGATGGGTTTACTGGGACCGTGTCGTCCGTGAATCCATCAGCGACGTCGAGGTGGTACGCGGAGGCGGCGACGCCAGCCTCTACGGCTCGACAGCCATGGGCGGTGTGATTCAGTTTCGCACCCGCGAGCCCGAACAAACCGCGATCTCAGCTGAAAGTTCCTGGGGAAGCGAAAACACGCCCGAGCTATCGCTCTTCGCCGGCACTCGCCTGGGGCCCTGGTACGGCTCGGCATCCACCGATCTATTCCGCACGAATGGTTATATTCCGGTGCCTGAATCGCAGCGCGGAGCGGTCGATTCCCCCGCCAACTCCCGTCACGCCCTCGCTACGGTCGAGCTCGGCCGCCATTTTGGCGACTTCAGCCGTTTCTTCGCGCGCGGCTCCTTCTTCGATGAAGCACGCCACAACGGCACGGTGATCCAGTTGAACACCACGCAGTTGGGTGATTTCGCAACCGGCTGGAACTACGAAACAAAAAATGTGGGAGCAATTGCAGTACGCCTGTTCGGATTCTTCGAGTCGTACCACCAGACGTTTTCGTCGGTTGTTGCACCCCTCCGCAATTCCGAAAGCCTGACCGACGACCAGCATATTCCGTCGCAGGCACTGGGCGGCAGCACACAGTGGTCGCGTCCCGTAGGCCGGATGCAGACGCTGGTCGCAGGCTTTGAGATGCGGGAAGTGCATGGCTCCAGCAACGACGACCTTTTCAAGAAGACAGTACCCAACGGAA
>JBGPFV010000143.1:0-6610 GCA_041483535.1 Terriglobia bacterium
CCGCGCTTCACTTCGCTGCGACTGGCGAGCACGAGCGCGCCGTGCAGGTCCTTGCGCTGGCTAGGTTGCGCGGGCTTGCCGTTGTAAGTCACGCCGCGATCGCGCGATCCGAGGATGAGTTCGTCGGTCGCGGGATTGCAGATTCCGCCAGCCACGGGAATTCCGTTTTCCACCATCGCGATCGAAACACAGAACTCGGGAATGCCCTGGACGAACTCGCGCGTGCCGTCGAGCGGATCGACCACCCAGACGCGCTGTTTGTCGAGGCGAGCGAAGTCGTCGACCGTTTCTTCCGAAAGCCAGCCTTCGCCGGGACGAAGAAGAGTCTTGCGCAGAATCTCGTCGACGGCGCGATCGGCCTCCGTGACCGGATCGTGTCCGGCCTTGTACTCCGTTGCAATAGCGCCGGGAGTGAACCGGTTCAGCACCGCCCGCGCCGCTTCCAGGGCCGCGTGAATGCGTTCGAGTAGTTCTCGCGAATTAGAAGATGACATCAAAACTCCGTTGAGACTAGTTAGCGTTCCCGTAGAGACGCGGCTTGCCGCGTCTCCGTTCGCACCACCAGTTCTCCGGTTAGCAGGGGGAGACGGGGCAAGCCCCGTCTCTACACGAGACTCACGCCCATAGCATACGCGCACCCGTCACCAGCAAAACCGTGCACAGGATTCTTCTTAACCAAAGTACGGGAACGCGCGTGCTCAGGTGCGAACCGAGTATTCCGCCGGGGATGGAGCCGATCAACAGGGAAGCGACCAGGTGGGGATCGACGTTGCCCGCCCGCCAGTGCAACAGGCCGGTGATGCCGGTCAGAATCACGGCATGGGCAATATCGGTGCCAACCATGATTTTGGGCGCGAACGAATAGAACAAAAGAAGCGACATCATAATGATGCTGCCCGATCCGACCGAAGTGATGCCGACCAGGAATCCGCCGGCGAATCCGATAACGCTCATGCCGGCGAACGACTTCAGCGTGGGCTGGCGATGGGCGAGACGTTCTTCAATCCGTCCCTGGAACAGAAGCAGCGTGGGAATCAACACCAGCAGCAATCCCACGGCGGATTTGATGAAGTCGTTCACCCCAGCGCCATAAACGTGGCGCAGGTGCACCAGAAACGTCACGCCGAGAAAAGAGCCGGGAATGCTGCCCGCGGCCATCGCCAGCACCACCTTTTTTCGCACCGTGCCCTTATTCAAGTGCATGATGCTGGCGGGAATCTTGGTGAAAAAGTTGAACAGCGCATCGCTGCCCACGGCAATGATGGCGGGCACGCGCAGGCCAAAGATGAGCATGGGCAGCAGCAGTACGCCGCCGCCCAGACCCGTCAACCCGATCAGCGTTCCAACCGTGAAGCCGATCAGCACTTTGAGGAGCAAGAATTCCATGCGTATCTTGGAGTTCTCAGTTCCCAGTTCTCAGTAAACCAAAACCGCGTCGAAGCACTGAGAACTGAGAACGGGGAACCGAGAACTGCTCTACCCGTTGCCGTTGGCGCCCACAAAGCCCTCGCGTTCGAGGTGCAGAAGGATGGACTGCGCCGCTTCCTCCGGACTCAGCTTGCCAGTGTCAATCACCATTTCGGCATCGGTGGGCGCCTCGTACGGATCCGAGATGCCGGTGAACTCCTTGACGATGCCGGCTCTAGCCTTGGCGTACAGCCCTTTGCGGTCGCGCTGTTCGCAGACTTCGATCGAGGTGGCGGCGTGCACCAGAACAAATCCGCCGAACGGTTCAATCATCTGCCGCACCGCTTGACGCGTCGCATTATAGGGCGCGATCGGCGCGCAAATGGCAATGCCTCCGTTCTTGGTGATCTCGGAAGCGACATAACCGATGCGCCGAATGTTGATGTCGCGGTGTTCCTTGGAGAATCCGAGTTCGCTCGACAGATGCTTGCGCACCAGGTCGCCATCGAGCAGCGTGACCGGACGTCCACCCATCTCGAGAAATTTGGTGATCAGGGCATTGGCGATCGTCGACTTGCCCGATCCCGAAAGCCCGGTGAAAAAAATCGTCAGGCCCTGCTTGTGCCGCGGCGGATAACTGCGGCGCAATTCCTGCACGACTTCGGGATAGGTGAACCAGGACGGAATGTCGCGGCCTTCGTTGAGGCGCTGGCGCAATTCCGTGCCGGAGATCTCGAGTACCTTGGCGCCCGGCGGTACTTCATCGGATGGAATGTAGCGGTCCTCGTTCTGCAGATACACCATCATCTGGAAGGGAACCATGGTTACGCCCATTTCCTTCTCGTGCTTCTTGAACAGTTCCTGGGCTTCGTAAGGGCCATAAAAAGGCTTGCCGTCGGTATCCTTTCCCGGACCGGCGTGATCGCGGCCGACGATGAAGTGGGTGCAACCGTGGTTCTTGCGAATCAGCCCGTGCCAGATCGCTTCCCGCGGTCCACCCAGGCGCATGGCAAGCGGCAGCATAGCGAGTTCGACGGTGCCGTGCGGGTACTTCCCGAGCAGCAACTGGTAGCAGCGGGTGCGGACGAAATAATCCACGTCTCCCGGCTTGGTCATACCGACCGAAGGATGAATCAGCAGATTCGCCTCCACTTGCTTGGCGGCGCGCATGGTCAGTTCGACGTGGGCGCGATGCATGGGATTGCGCGTCTGGAAGGCGACGACGCGCGTCCAGCCGAGGCGGCTGAACTGGGCGCGCAGGTCGGCGGGAGTCAGGCGCAACGAGCGGAAATCATAGTGCGCGTGCGGCTGTAATTCTTCAATCTTTCCGCCCACGTACCACGGATTCGATTTGTTGATGGCATAGTCGGCGCCCGGGTGCGCGGCGCTGGTGGAACCAAAAACGGATTGGGCTTCGGCTTTGCGGTCCGGCTGCCAGACATCGTCCACGCTCAATACGGCGAGCATCACGCCTTCGGGGTCGCGCAGCGCGATCTTGCTCGAGCCCGGCGTCAGTTTCCTGGCGAAGTCCTCGCTGACGTCGAGCGTGATCGGCATGGGCCACAGTGTTCCGTTCGCTAACCGCATGTTGTGGCAGACGCCTTCGTAATCGGAGCGGTTCATGAACCCGCGGAGGGGAGAGAAGCCACCACTCATGAGCAGTTCCAGATCGCAAAGCTGCCGAGGCGTCAGGTCCCAGGAAGGCCAATCCTTCGATTGCGCCTTCAACTCCGCGGCGCGCGCGGCCGGCACTTGCAGCTGAACAAGTTCTCCCCCGTGTGGGGCGATAAGATGACTGGTGGTTGCGTTCAAAGCAGTATTCCTCCCGGAGGATCTAACTAAAAAATTATGCTGATATCAAAATCACTAGGTGGGTCCTATCTAAGCTCGCCCGATTTGCCGTAGCTCGTCAAGCTACCCGCTGGGGCCGCAGGTAACCACCGGAGCATCAGGGGAGCCGCCTAAGCCCGGTAAACCGGTTCTGAAACCCTACCAAAATCATGTGGAACATAGGGAATAAGCAATTCGCCTTCCGAAAGCACGGCGAGCGAACTCTTCTAAATGAATAGAAACAATAGCCATGCCCGATTTTACCTCAAAACGGCCCGATTCCTCGGAGGGGTGTGAAAGCGATTGCACCCTTGCGCCCCAAAGGGTGGGAATGAAAGTGCTTTCTACCTCCAATACCGCGCAAAGACGTGGCTCGCCGCCACTCCGAGGTGGCCCCAGCCGCCTACCACCCGTGCTTCATCGCTCTCTCAAACTTCTGCGCGGGCAGAGTGTTCAGCACGTCGTCTTTGGTGAGCCACGCCCGCCGCGCCTGCGTCACCCCGTAGCGCAGCTTTTCCATGTGTGAAGTGTGGTGCGAATCGGTGTTGATGACGATTTTCACGCCATGCTGTTTGGCCAGTCGCAGATGAACGTCGTTGAGGTCGAGCCGATCGGGGTACGCGTTCAACTCCATCGCCACTTTGTGTTTGGCCGCTGCTT
This sequence comes from Terriglobia bacterium, assembly GCA_041483535.1. Classification (GTDB taxonomy): domain Bacteria; phylum Acidobacteriota; class Terriglobia; order Terriglobales; family Acidobacteriaceae; genus Acidiflorens. Next base: position 3,898 of record JBGPFV010000143.1, read on the forward strand.
TGAGAACCGCGTCGAGATCGAACGGGTAGGCGTCGCGGCGCAGCAGCAGCCGCCCGGTGGGATGCCCGATCAGTGAAGTATTGGGATTCCCGATGGCCTGCAGCAGCCGCTCGGTCATGGTGGCGCGATCCTGATTGAAATGCGAATGCACGCTGGCAATCACGATGTCCATCTCTTCGAGCACCGAGTCCGACAGATCGAGCGAGCCGTCTCCCAGAATGTCGACTTCGATTCCCGCGAAAATGCGAATACCTTTCATCTTCTTCTCAACCGCGCGAATTCGCTCGATATGCGCCAGCGCCCGTTCGTCGGTGAGCCCGTTGGCGAAGGCAAGATTCTTCGAGTGATCGGTGATCGCCATGTACTCGTAGCCGCGTTCCCGCGCCGCTTCGGCCATTTCTTCAATCGTGTTGCGTCCGTCGGTTTCGACGGTGTGCATGTGCACGTCGCCGCGGAGGTCGGAGAGTTCGATGAGCGCGGGCAGCGCGTGTGCGGCGGCGGCCTCTATCTCTCCCAGATTCTCGCGCAGTTCGGGAGGGATGAAGTCGAGCTTCAATTTGGCATAGATTTCTTCTTCGGTTTTGCGCGCCACCGGCTTTTCGCCTTCGATGGTTGCCAGGCTGTATTCGTTGAGCGTGAATCCCATCTTGAGCGCGCGCTGCCGCAGCGCAACGTTGTGCGCCTTCGACCCGGTGAAATATTGCATGGCCGCTCCAAATGATTCGGGAGGCAGCAGGCGCACGTCCACCTGCATGCCATTGCGATGCCGGAAGCTGACCTTGTTATCACCTTGCGCGATGACGTCCATCAGGCCGGGGAAGCGCAGCAGATGCTCGATGAGTTTCTGACGGGCTTGGTCCGCAATGCAGGCTTTGCCCGTGACCAGAATGTCGAGGTCGCCAACGGTTTCGCGTCCGCGCCGCAGCGATCCGGCGGGCGTAACTTTTTCGACGCCGGAAGCAGCCAACAAATGTTCCACGAGTTTTTCCGCCAATTCTTCGGCCGTGTCGAGCAGGAATCGTCCGGCGATCCGGCGGTAGTCCTCGATCGCCTTGAGCAGCTTCAGTTCGTGCTTTTCGCCCAGGCGCGGCAAGGTGCGGATCTTGCCTTCCCGCGCCAGCTTTTCCACGCCCTCCAGATCGCTGACCTGATAGGCGCTCCAGATCAAGGCAATCGTTTTCGGTCCGAGACCCTGAATCTTGAGCAGCTCAAGCATCGACGGCCGGTATTTTTTCAGCAGCTCAGTGTGCGCCTCGATGCTGCCATCCTTGAAAAGCATCTGCAGATTCGCCAGCATGCCTTTGCCAATGCCCGGAACTTCGAGAAGCTTTTTCGGCTCCTGAATCAGGTTGGCCACCTGTTGCGGCAGAGCTTCAATGGCCGCTGCGGCGTTGCGATACGAACGCACGCGAAACGAATCCTGCCCGTCGATCTCCAGCAGATCGGCAGTCTCGTAAAGAAGTCCGGCGATGGCCTTGTTGTCCATTTAGAGTTTTTCCGTAGGTAGAGACGGGGCTGGCCCCGTCTCCTTCGCTCCCTCTTCGAAGACGCGGCGCCAGCGCTGCCGGTTTCGTATCAAGGTCAGCCCAGGAAGACGATTGTAACGGAAGAGAACGCCGCAGCAGGAAATTGGCAGGGCGCCGGAGGACACAACCAGCGCGGGCGTAGTTGACACAAACAGTTTGGTCCGGAAAACTGGCCAGGTCAGACGACCTCCTCCGCTCAGGAGGACTTGGTCACATTGGCTGCTTGCGGTCCTTTCTGTCCCTGGACAATCTCAAACTCCACCTTGTCGCCCTCTTGCAGGCTTTTGTAGCCCTCGGTGGTGATTGAGCTGTAATGAATGAATACATCCGGTCCATCGTCACGGCCGAGGAAGCCGTATCCCTTGGCGTTATTGAACCACTTCACGGTGCCCTTCAAACGTTCCGCCACGTGCGCCCCCTATTTCTTGCGGATTTCCCGGAAAAGGCGCGATTCCCAGGGACCGCAAGAAATGTGCAGGCATTGTGCTGCTCACCGGGGGAACTGTCAAGGCTTGGCGTCACATAGCGCGGGTCGGCCAGCAGGCCCCCGGGGGTAACAAGATGGTTACGGGGCGGCTTTCTCAACGCGCGGAAACCCCATGGTTTGGTAGGAAGGCATCGGTGTTTCCATCGGTAGAAATCGGCTTGCCCCGTCCGCGGAGACGCGGCAAGCCGCGCGTCTACCGCGCCGCTCGCGGCATCTGCACCAGCCACAGGATGCCAGCGATCGTCTTCGCGTCGCGAATGCGTCCCCCTAGCGCCATCCGTTTCGCCTCTGACAAACTGAAAAACCTGACCGCGATCTTCTCGTCGGCCTCGGGCTGGGCCTTACCCGCCTTGAGGCCGCTCGCCAGGTAGATGGTCATGGTTTCGTCGAGAAAACCGGGGCTTACGTAGAAATGCAGGATTCGTTTCCATTGCCGGGCGCGGTAACCGGTTTCTTCCAGCAACTCGCGCTTGGCGGCGGTGAGCGGGGTTTCGCCATCGTCGATTCGTCCGGCGGGCAACTCCCACATCATCGACTGCGCGGCATGGCGATACTGGCGCTCCAGCAGTATGCTGGGCTCGCGTTTGCGGCTTGCTTTCGCGGGGTCATCATCGGCCAGAACATCGTTAGCCAGAACATCGACGGCCAGAATGACGACGGAACCGGAATGCCGGACGACGTCGCGGCGGGCGCGCACGTC
>JBGPFV010000144.1:0-6598 GCA_041483535.1 Terriglobia bacterium
GCCCATAACTTTGTCCACAACCCAGGCACGCTGCGAGGACGACGAAGCCGGCCAACACGACATGGGCTGCGCGGACCGGTCGGAACTTATTTCGCCAGAAGGCCATAAACGCTCATACCTGCAATGTACGCAAGAGCAAAGACTGCAAGTCCAGTAATCCACCGCTTGGGGTGCGACGGTTGATCACTCTCAAAAAAAGGCAGCAGAAGCCACAACAAGCCGACTAGGCCGAAAGCCAGTACACCGAGAATCTCGCCGTCGATGAACCACACTTTGGGCGGGATGAGCTTGAGCGTCTGGAACATGAAGAGGAAGTACCACTCGGGCTTGATTCCCGCTGGGGCAGACACAAAAGGATCCGCCTTGACACCGAGGTTCCAGGGGAAGAGTGCCGCCAACGCGCCCAGTACTCCCAGGGCCACGTACCAAGCCATCAATTCCCGCAGCAAGAAGTTGGGAAAGAATTTCATTTCCCGTTTCGCGGACGGATTCGCGGTCCACTGCACTTCCAGTTTCGGGGGAATGCTGATGCCCAGGCGTTGCACCAGCAGCAGGTGCAGCAGGATCAACAACGTCGCCAATCCGGGTAGAACGGCAACGTGGAATCCAAAGAACCGGCTCAGCGTGGCTCCCGTCACCTCTTCACCACCGCGAAGAAAGATCATCAGGGGCTTGCCAATGATCGGAACCTGCCCGGTAATCTCGGTGCCGACCTTGGTGGCGAAGAAGGCCAAGGTGTTCCAGGGCAGCAAGTAGCCGCTGAAACCGAACCCCATGACGAGAAACAGGAGAATCACTCCGCTGACCCATGTCAGCTCCCTGGGTTTGCGGTAGGCCTTGAGAAAGAGCACGCTGAACATGTGCGCAAAGGCAGTAAAAATCATGAGATTGGACGACCAGGAGTGGATGGAACGAACCAGCCAGCCAAAGCGCACCCGGGTCATGATGTACTGGACGCTCTCGAAGGCCTCGTTGGCGCCCGGCCGGTAGTACAGAAGCAGCAGGATCCCGGTCAGCACCTGGATCACGAACAAGAAGAGAGTGATACCCCCGAGGAAGTACCAATAGGAGAGCCGGTGGAGAGGAACAGTTTTCTTCCGCAACGGGGCGATCAGGTCATCCCAGCCGAATCGCTGGTCCAGCCAACTGCGCACGTTGCGTAGGGGACTCATCTTAAGCCTCGCGCCGACGCCTCACAAATATCTCGTCCCCGCGCACCTGCACCTCAAAGCCTTCCAGCGGGCGCGGCGGAGGACCCGAAAGGTTTCGGCCGTTGAGGTCGTACTTACCGTTATGGCAGGCACACCAGACTTGGCGCAGATCGTCGCGGTACTGCACTGTGCAGGAGAGATGGGTGCAGGTCGCCGACATGGCGCGGTACTCTCCGCTGGCAGTGCGGATGAGCAGACCAGGGCGATTACCAAACCGGAAAATCTTTCCGCTGTTCGGCTTCAGCTCCGCGAGCTTGGCGGCGACGATCTCGTCCCCGCCGAGATCTGCCACCGCCGGCGGGACAAGATAGCGGAGCACGGGATAGATGAAAGAAGCAAAAGAGGCGAGCAGGCCGCCACCGAGGAAGATTTCAATCAAGCGGCGGCGCGTGGGTTCGGGTTGGGAATGTTGGTCAGCGGTCATTCACCTGCTCCCCCTGCCGCAGGAACCACTCAGCATCCGGATCGCCAGTATCACGAATTTCATGGGCCGATTCCACGGGTCAAACAGAACGCACTTCCACGGTACGCTGCATCTCGCGCAGCCACATCGTCTGGAACAGTTGCAGGCGATGTCCAATGACGACGGCCAGATTCAGAGCGATTTTGCGCCCCGCCGCCGGATTCGCGGCGAAATACTCGAGCAACGCCTCGCGCGGCAAGGCAATAACTTCCGCTTCCAGCAGCGACGCGGTGGCGGTGAGGGTGAACCGGTAGGGCGGAATCAGGGCCGACCAGCCCACGGTCTGACCGGGAGATCTTTCTTCCACGAAAATATCCTCTTCCCGGCCCCGGACCTGCATCGGCAGGGTAAGCCTGATTCGGCCGCGTTCGGTCAGGAACAGGCGATCGGCTGGGTCTCCCAGCCGGAACAGCGAGGTTCCGCTGGGAACGATCAGCCTGGCGCCGAGTTCCAGAACCTGCTCGGCCTCGGCGGACGAGAGGCCGTTCAGCAGTTCATGCGTCATGAGCCACTCTCTCAGTTCACAAACGGCGAAGTTGTCTTGCTGTGCAGCAGGGCTTGAGTGGGAAATGCCAGGAACGACTCCGCGGCGGCCTGCTCCATGCGGACGTGATTTTCAATTTGCAGCAACAGGACCTCAATCGGCACCGGCCAGGACGGGACCGCTGGCGGTGGTGGCGGTACCGCAACACTGTCCGAGAAAAAACGGGCCGGGGCAACCGCCTTGACCAACGGAAGCTGGGGCTGCACCGCTGAATCGGATGACTCCGAACGGGTCGCCGCTCCAAACGCAAGAACCGCGACTCCCATCCCAAATACGGCCACGCACAAGCCCATCAAAAGCATTTCCATGGCAGAAACCCTCCTTCAATATTTCTTATCGCACGTGTCATGCCAGCGTTGACCGCAGTCTGGCAGCCCGTGGTGTAAGTGAGATTCGTATCAGGGCACGCCTTCAGGCGTGCCGTAAGTCCTGTGTTATGAAAGCGCCTTCAGGCGCTGACGTCGGAAATTCGAGTTTCACCACAGGCTGCTAACTCCTTTTCCTCCAGACGAGGTGGGGATGTGCGCAACCACCGGACTGCCACAATGTCAGGTCTCGCCTGACTATTTGTCAGTCGTTGACGGCTGTCCGCACGTGTGCCATGATCCCGCCATGTCCGTGCCCTCATGATGAAGCTGCGTTTTGCCAGCATGACGGTCGGCCTCGCGCTCGGTGTCACCGCAGCGGTGGTTGTGGCCTGCACGGTCGCCGCCTACATCTTTTCGGTCCATCATTTTCAAAGCCTTCTCGAAACCGCACACAGCAGTGCGCTTGCCGAAGGGGAATTGATCCGAACTGCGCTCGAGCACCAGATGGTGGGGAATGACCGCACCCTGATCGCGCAAATGGTCGAGAGCTTCGGCAAACAGTCGCGCGTCGAACAACTGGTAGTGCTCGACCGCAGTGGCGTCGAACGCTACTCGAGTAAGCCGGGGAGTGTGGGGAACGATTTCCGCATCGAATCTCCCACCTGCCAGGCCTGCCATCGCGATCCGCCGGAACGCCGCGGGTCCAGCCGCGTGATCGAGACCCGGGGTGGAACGATTCTGAGAACTGTGGTGCCGATTCGTAACCGCGAGCAGTGCCACCGGTGCCACGATCCCAACCAGAAAATCAATGGCATCCTGATTCTGGACTACAACGCCGGAGAGGTCCGCGCCGCGATGACGCAGGACCTGCGCTGGATGGTCGCCGGCACCGGCGCCTTGACCTTCGTCATCGTGGGGGCCATCGCGCTGGTGATCCGGGTGTCGGTGTTGCGGCGCTTGCAGCGTTTTGAAACCACGGCGCGCCTGATTTCCCATGGCGATCTCGGACGGCGTGTGCCCGCGGAAGGCTCGGACACCCTGGCGTGGCTGGCCAAGGAGTTCAATGACATGGCCGACTCGGTGTCAGGCCTGATCGGAGAAGTCCGTACTCAGCGGGAGCGGCTGGAAACGGTGATCAACAGTATTGATGACGGGATCGTAGTGCTCGACCCGGAACGAAAGATTATGGCGGCCAACGACGCCTTTCTGCAGCGCGCCGCGAACTCGCGCGAGCAGGTTCTGGGTTGCTGCTGCTACGAACTCGGACCGCGGCCGTGCAACCTGTCCGACTGTCCCACCCTCGCTTGCCTGCGGTCGGGTGCGCGCCAGGTCCGGATCTGCGAACGCAAAACAGGCAACGACACGGTGGCTTGGGAAGAAATCCACGCTTCACCGATTCTGGACGCCTCGGGGCGGCTGGTTCAAGTCGTGGAAGTCTGGCGCGACATTTCCGAACGGCGAGCGGCCGAGGCGAAGCTGGCCGAGTCTTACCGCCTGGCATCGGTCGGGGTCCTGGCCTCCGGGTTCTCGCACGAGATGAACACCCCGCTGGCAACGACCCTGATGTGCGTGGAGGGAATTCTTCGCGAGAGTCCCCCCGGGCAGAGCGGACAAATAGATCAGGCCAGAATCCGTGAAAATGCGACGATCGCGCGCGAACAGATCCTGCGGTGCCGCGGCATCACCCAGCACTTCCTGCGCCTGTCGCGTGGGCAGCCGCATGCCGGAGATATCGTGGACCTCGGTGCGGCCATCGCTGGCGCTCAGAGGCTGGTTGATCCGACAGCCCGCGCCACCTCCGTGGACGTCGCGGTGCGGCCTTCCGCAACCACCCTGCACGTCCGGGCCGACGAGGCCGAGCTCCAGAACCTGCTGGTCAATCTTCTGCTCAACGCGATTCAGGCATCGAAGCCGAGCGGTAAGGTCGTCGTTGCCACCGAAGGCGGTGATGCGGTGCACATTCGCGTCACTGATGAAGGATGCGGGATTGCCCCGGAATACCGGCAAAAGATCTTTGAGCCCTTTTTCAGCCTCCGCCAGGGCGGCACCGGCCTCGGTCTATTCCTGTCGCTGAATGCGGTCCGGAGCTGGGGAGGCAACATCGTGGTCGAGAGTACCCCTGGAAAGGGGTCTATATTCGAAGTCGTGATCCCGGCAATCGATTCCGGTCCGCAACCGAAGGACGGACTATGAAGCCCCCGTCGCTCCTTCTTGTGGATGACGATGCCGCATTCCGCCAGGTGATGGCGGGCGAGCTGAGTCGTCTCGGCTACGAAGTTGACGCGGTGGGTACGGGTGAGGAGGCAATCCGGCGCGTCGCGGAGGCGGAACCCGAAGTTGTCTTGCTCGACCTGCGCTTGCCCGGAATGGGCGGGCTTGAGGCGCTGAAGGCCATCCAGGCCGCTACGCCGGCAACCGAGGTGATCATGTTGACCGGACACGGTTCCATCGATACCGCCATCGAATCGATCCGTATCGGCGCCTTCGATTACGTGGTGAAGCCTTGCCCGCTAGATGAACTCCACATTCGCATTCAAAGGGCGCTCGAACGGCGATCGCTGCGCCAGCGGGCGAATCTTCTCGAGCGGGTTCTGACTCCTCCGGATCTCGGCAGTTCCTTCATCGGCGACAGCCCGGAATTCCGCCGCCTGCTCAATCTGATCGATCGCGTGGCCCCCAGCGATTCGACCGTGCTCATAACCGGCGAGACGGGTGCGGGAAAGGAATGGGTGGCCAAGCTGATTCACGCGCGCAGTTCCCGCCGGTTGCGGCCGTTCGTGGTGGTCGAGTGCGCCGCTTTGCAGGAAAACCTGCTCCAGAGCGAACTGTTCGGCCATGAGCGTGGCGCATTCACCGGAGCGGACCGCGCCAAGCCCGGATTATTCGAAGTCGCCAACGGCGGAACCATTTTCCTCGACGAGATCGGGGAGGTGAGCCCAGCGACCCAGACCAAGCTGCTGCGCGTCCTCGACACTTCCACATTCCGCCATGTCGGCGGCACCCGGGAAATTCGAGTGGATGTTCGGATTCTGACTGCGACCAATCGCGATGTGTCCTCCATGGTGCGGCAGGGCCTTTTCCGCGAGGACTTGTTTTACCGCCTCAGCACCATCACGGTGGAGGTGCCGCCCCTGCGCTCCCGAGGGGCCGACGTGGACCTGCTGGCACAACACTTCGTGACCGTGCTCAACCAGCGCTTCGGCTCCAGCAAACAGATCGGCGAAGCGGCCCTGCAACTCCTGCGACGGCACAACTGGCCCGGAAACGTGCGCGAACTCCTGCATGTAGTGGAAGCGGCCCTGGTGCTCAGTGAGGGATCGCAGGTTCAGCCGGAGCACCTCCCCGCCGCCTTGCGGAATTCGAAGCCTGCTCCGCCCGCTGATCCTTTAGCACAGGATGCCCAGTTGCCAACGCTCGAAGAAGCGGAGCTCGCGCACATCCGATTGGCGATCGAGGCCAGCAAGGGTCACCGCGGAAACGCGGCCAAGATGCTGGGAATCAGCGAGCGCAATTTGTACCGAAAACTGCGCGAGCACGGCCTGTTGTCGTGAGTCGGCGGTGGGCTTAGCTCGCGGCGACAGTTCCGCGCCAGTCTTTCCATAGTTCGTAAGCCACTCCTTAGCGAACGCGGAAGACGCCCTGATCGTGGACGCGCAAGACGCCACCGCCCATACGACGACGGTCGCAGCTCCTTTCCCTTCAGGACTGATCTGCGTTACGTGGAGCACCTCTTGCCCGTACCTTGTCCCGCGAAACCGCAGCACCACCGCAACCATACTCTTCTCGACGCTATAGACCCCTATGAATTCTCTGGCGCTGATTACCTGCCACTGCCCGGGACTGTCGGCAATGCTATAGATGTGCCCCTACTGAGACCGTGGCGATTGTCCCGAGTGACCAGCAATACGGAAGTTGGCTGCGTTTTCGGGATTCGTACCGACAAACGCGCTTGTGGCCATGAATACAGTAGTTCCCGGATGTCGGCTATCCGGAATTTGATTTGTGGCCCGTTTAACGAGCACTTTAGTAGGAAATTGATCGCCCGCTGTAAACAAAGGCATATCCACCAAAC
>JBGPFV010000145.1:0-6581 GCA_041483535.1 Terriglobia bacterium
CGGATTGCCCGTCAACCAGGAAGAATCTCTTGAACTTCATTACGGGCCATTGAGAAGCGGCCGCCACCTGTGACCCTCACTGCTTAGAGGCCGTAACAAAACTGCGCTTGCCGCGGGTCCATCAGTGAAGCCCGCGCCCTCCATCCGACGCGTCGAGCGGACGCTGAAAACGCGCTGGCTTATAGTCAATGAAGGCAGGCGGAAAGACCACGTGTACGCCAAACAAGAAAAAGAGCTCTCTGTACCGTCTGGGAAACCGAGAAGCCGTACCATTCAGATCGGCTGGGTCAGCGCCTTCCCACTTTCCAGTGTCCAAACGACGCAGCAGGGCCTGGATAGCAGCAATGGTCTCTGCCGAAGTAAACGCACAGTGCGATGCTCGATGCACAAACGTTTCGCGCAACAATGAGTCGTTCTGCGCTTTGTGGACGACGACGGTATAGGCCCGCTCATTCTGCACGTTCACGATGTCATCGTCAGTGGTATGCACAGTCAGCACTGGCACTTTGATTTCGCCATTGAAGATAATGTTCTGGGCCAGGTAGTCAACCGCCGCTGGATCTCCTGCGACGCGCGTGGCTTCGTTGAGTGTCCGAATGTCGGCATCCAGGCTCAAGCCCGCTTGCTTGTACAACGCCTTCACCTCGGCATAGTCGACAGAACGTTTGAGCTGCTTTTCGTAGTCGACACCGGTGTTCCAGGAAGGGTTCCCTCCCGCCCGTGTTTCCAGCTCAGCGCGAAAGGCAAAGAACAGCGCAAAGGGAAACCCCTGGAATGACTCGAACTGATTTTCCTCCATGGTGGAGTAATCCTTTGGATCGGGCCGCGGTAAAAAGGGATTGTTCCAGCCCGTTGAGTCCCACAGAGCGGACGCGAGAGCAATGCGGGCTATTCCCTGGGGCGTGGCTTGGGCGTCAGAGAGGGCCTGTTCCGCAATGCCGAAATTGTTGATCGGGTCGGTGATGTGAACCACTTGCAACTCTGAGTCAGGCGCAAGCAACGTCTTGAACGCGAACGCAGAGTCGAGATATTCGTTCCAGAAGCCTACACTCCCCGCCAACACCCCGCAGAAAGGAAGGGCGCCTGAGAAGCGCTCGGGAAACTTCTGCACCAGCCCGGCAGTAATGATCCCGCCCAGCGAGTGGCCCCACGCGATGGTCCGCGTTGGCTGCCCCACAAGCTGGTCAAACTTGTCGAGGACGGCAATCTGATCGGTAAATGCATCTTGAATCGCCCAGCCGGTCCCGGCGTAAGAGGAACCAGCAAGCGCGTAGCGGTGCGACAAGAGATACGAGCGGACAAGCGGATCGCCGTTGTCCAAGGGAGGATTAGGGTCGCCTGGCGGAGTATAGCCGTGGCTGTACAGAAACATATCTCCGTTCCAGCGCGGCGGTACCTCGATGAGATAAGTCGCTCCATCCGCAAAGCTTCCGGTGTAGGTTTTAATGCCCAAAAGCGTATTGCTGCTCGGCCCTCTGTGTGTGGTGTAGAGAAGGTGTTTCTCGTTTTGCTGTTCCTGCGCCGCCAGCGAGGTTACGAGCGCAACGGCTAGCAACGCCGCCAGAGTCATGCACATCAAGTTTGTCGATCTCATAATCTGTCCTCTTTTCGTTTCTCTGTTGGTGATAGGTTGTGGCTCAGGTTGAAAGGCGACAAGGAGTGATCGGCTCGCTTTTTCCTTTTGTCCCGGCGTGCCTCGGCTGCATGGAACACCTGATCTCGGTGCTCCTTGTGTTGTTTACTCGCACAGTCAGTGGACCACGCACTGGCCTTGCCTCGAAGAGACAAAGCAAGCCCTTGAGGTGTCGACTGTCACATAAACAGGTGGCAAAGAAAGACCGCAAACCTGGACTTGCGGGGTTATCGCTTGCGCCCCGAACGGACATGCGGTGAGATCCAGAGCATACTGACATTTGTTGTTCGCGCGAATGACGCAGCTCCCGGTTAGTGCGTTAGTCGTACCTGTGCCGCTGAGGGAGATCGTCTGTGGGCTGCCGGGTGCGTTGTCAGTAACTGAAAGTGTGCCAGTCCGAGTGCCCGACGCGCTGGGCGTGAAAGTGATGTTGATCGTGCAATTCGCGGCGGATGCGAGGCTTGAACCGCAGGTATCGGTCTCGTCAAAGTTCGTGGTCGCAGCGATGCCCGCAATGCTGAGAGTTGCGGTGCCGTAATTGCTCAGCGTGACGGACTGCGCTGGGCTGGTGGTGCCCACAAGTTGGGTAGCAAAAGTCAGACTGGTCGCAGACCAGGTGACATTAGGCCCTGAAGTAAGTCCCATGCCACCCAGCGAGACCGAGTGTGGACTGCCCGCGGTACTGTCGGTGATCGTTATGGCGGCACTGCGCGGGCCCAAGTGGCTGGGCGTGAAAGTCACGTTGATGGTACAGTCCGCTCCCGCAGCGAGGCTTGATCCGCACGAATTGTTCTGGCTGAAATCCGAGGCATTGTTTCCGGACAGCGCAACGCTGGCGATAGCGACCGCCGATGTACCGCTGTTGGTGACCGTCTCCGTCTGCGCGCCGCTGACGCTTCCCGTCAGTTGTGGAGCAAAACTCAGGCTCGCGGGCGAGAGAGTGAGAGTGTCCGGGTCCAAAAGGATGGAAACGGTATAGGACTGTGTCGCTGACTGGCTGGCAGAATCGGTGACTCTAACGGTGAATGTTAGTCCTTGCGCCGCCGTATCCGGCGTGCCGGAAATCGTGACCACATTCGTCGCGCTGCTGCTGAGTGCCACATTGTGAGGCAGCGCACCGGCGCTCACCGTCCAGGTGAAAGGTGCAACGCCGCCGGTGGCTTGAAGAGTTTGGCGGTAAGGCGTTTCCGATGTTCCGTTCGGCAGTGCGGCCGGAGCGATTGTCAGCCGCGGCGAAGGCTGGGATGATCCACCTCCGCACCTGGAAAGCATCGCAGCAGAAATGAGACATACAGCAACGACCATCACTCGCACACTGGATTTCATAAAGCCCCCTTCGCTCCTCGTTGTCCTCCGCACTGCGGTGCGCGGAGTCGCAGGGGCGAGATTCGCCGAGCCGCGCCGGAAGATCAATGCACTGGGGCTCACATTTGTGTCGCATGGATGTCATACCGCTAACCTGTTGAGTCGATGTCTCTTGTGTCAGTAAGGAACGCGTCCGTGAAGGGATGAAGGCGCGTGGAACTAGTCCGATGCAGTGATAAACTCACCCACGGAAGCCGTCGTGGATCTCAAGCCGCTCCCTAATCTCGTTCGTTTTGGAATCTTTGAGCTCGATCTCCGGGCGCGAGAGCTGCGGAAAAGCGGCGTTAGCAGCGGGCTGCCGGAGCAGTCCATCAAGATCCTTGCCCTGCTGCTGGAAAAGCCCGGCGAGGTGGTGCTGCGGGAAGAGATCCGGCAGAAGCTTTGGCCCAACGACACGGTCGTAGAGTTCGACCACAGCATCAATGCCGCCATGCAACGGCTGCGTCAAGCGCTAGGCGATCCCGCCGAGGCCCCCGAATACATCGAGACTTTGGCCCGGCGCGGCTATCGCTGGAAGTTTCCCGTGGAGCTGGTTGAAGCACAACCACAGGCCCCAGGGACGGCGGAAGTTCAGGGCGTCCGGAGTGGACCTGCCACTGGCGGAAACCTGATTGGTAAAAAAGTGTCTCGCTATCGAGTGCTCGAAGTGCTCGGTGGCGGAGGCATGGGCGTGGTGTTTAAGGCCGAAGACCTCAAACTCGGCCGCCGCGTCGCACTGAAGTTTCTTCCCGAAGAAACCGCGAACGACCCGCAGACGCTCCACCGCTTTGAGCAGGAAGCGCGGGCGGCCTCGGCGCTGAACCATCCGAATATCTGCACCATTTACGGGATTGAAGAGCACGAAGGGCAGCCCTTCATTGTCATGGAATTGTTGGAGGGCGAGACGCTGCGCGAACTAATCTCTGCAGCGAAGACGAGGACAGCGCCGCTGCCGCTGGAGAAATTGCTCGATCTCGCCGCGCAAATCACGGAAGGGTTAGACGCGGCCCACGAGAAGGGAATCATCCACCGCGACATCAAACCTGCGAATGTCTTCGTGACAACCCAAGGCCAGGCCAAGATTTTGGATTTCGGGTTGGCGAAGCTCATCCCTGTGCTCACCGCCGCCGAAGATTACCCGGGACGCGAGCACCGAATCGACGAGGTGCCCGGATCCCCGGGAAAGACCGCGCTCGTACCAGGGTCCGACCTGTTTCTCAGTCGGACCGGAGTGGCGATGGGAACGGCGGGTTACATGTCGCCCGAGCAGGTGCGGGGCGAGAAGGTGGACGCGCGCACGGACCTGTTTTCCTTGGGTCTCGTGCTCTACGAAATGGCGGCGGGACAACGCGCATTCACCGGAGAGACCGCGCCCATACTGCACGATGCCATCCTGAGCCACACGCCGACGCCGGTGCGGCAACTGAATCCCGAACTACCCTCCAGGCTCGAAGAGATCATCAAGAAGGCGCTGGAAAAGGACCGCGAGGTGCGCTATCAAACCGCCTCGGAAATTCGCGCCGATTTGGAGAACTTGCGGCGCAAGCTGGAGCCGAAACTTCTCGGCACCCGGCGGCGAAAGATGGCAGTAGCCATCGCCGCATTATTCGTCGCGAGTGCGATTTTCTGGTTTGCCAACCGTCAGCCGTCTTCCTCTCAGGCAGCGCCCGATCTAAAGCTGCGGCAACTCACCAGCAATTCCACCGACAATCGCGTGACCAGCGGGGCGATATCACCCGATGGCAAGTATCTGGCATACGCGGACACCAAGGGGATGTACATCAAGCTCGTTGAAACTGGTGAGATCCGCGCTGTTCCTCAGCCGGCGTCACTCCAGAGTGAGGGGGTTGGGTGGGAGGCTGGTTTCTGGTTCCCCGGCAGCACCAGATTTATCGCCAATGCTCATCCACCGCTGCAAAGTACCGACGATTGGAATGTACGGGACACCAGCATTTGGATGGTTTCAGTGCTCGGCGGAGTGCCGCGTAAGCTTCGCGACAACGCGGCCGCTTATTCCGTTTCTCCGGACGGCTCCTCAGTCTCATTCGGAACAAATATGGGCAAACGTGGCCCCCGTGAAATTTGGCTGATGGACCCCGACGGAGGCCACGCCCGAAAACTCTTTGAAGCCGACGAAGACGGTGCCGTCTTCAATCTCACCTGGTCGCCCGATGGGCAACGAGTCCTTTACGACCGGACTGACAAGTCCGGTGACACGCTCGTAAACCGTGACCTGAAAGGAGGACCTCCCACCACACTATCCCCGCTCTCATCTTCCGAAGCGGCGAAAGTGCGCGACGCTACGTGGTTGCCAGATGGACGAGCAATCTGGGGAAGAGATGAGCCCGCAGCCATTCTTCCGACTTGCAACTTCTGGATCATGCGATTTGATTTTCGCACAGGTAAAGTCATCGAAAAACCGAAGCGACTCACGAACTGGGTGGGCTTCTGCACGGCCGGTTTGACGGCGACCGCGGATGGCAAGCGGCTCACCTTTCTGGAATGGGAAAGCCATCTGACTTCGTACGTAGCTGATTTGGCTGCGGATGGAACCAAACTTCTCAGGCCCAGGCGCTTTCCACAGAGTGAGAGTTCGGATGAAGCGTTAGATTGGACGCCCGACAGCAAGGCAATTTTTCTCATATCGAATCGGACTGGCGCCGAAGGGCTTTACAAGCAGTCCCTGGAGGAGGACACAGCTGAACCGCTCGCGACCGGGGGGTTCGGCCGATACACTCACCTGACTCCCGATGGGAAGTGGGTTCTTTATTTGGCATGGCCGATCACAACACCAGAACCAGTCATGCGTGTCCCTGTCGCCGGCGGACCACCGGAGCAGCTATTTGGTGCGACGCCTGGGAGCGCACTTACCTGCGCAAAGTTTCCGTCTGAGTTGTGTGTGATTGCGGAGCCGGCCGACGATCGCAAGCAGATTACGGTCTCGACCCTCGACCCTGTGCATGGACGCGGTCCAGAGCTTGCCCGCTTTGACCTTGATTGGAAGGCGGACGGTTGGCCGTTTGAGCTTTCTCCTGATGGCACCCGCGTTGCCGCTATTCCGAGTCCAGAGGGGCCTATCTACATTCTTTCCTTGCGCGGCCAAGCGACGCAGCAGGTCCCCGTGAAAGGCTGGAGCAACCTGCGGTCGTTGAGTTGGGCCGCGGACGGCAAAAGCCTGTTTGTTTATTCCGGCAACCGGCAGGAGAGAGCGCTGCTGCATGTGGACTTGCAGGGCAATGCGCATTTCTTGTGGGAGAATCCCGGAGCGTATGGTGAATCAGGCGCAGTGGCATCTCCCGACGGTCGCCATCTGGCGATGTCGGGCCGGACCCTGAACAGCAACATTTGGATAATGGAAAACTTTTGAGCGGCGAGCGCCCGTTCGCGCTGGATTGCCTTGGGCCGAATCTCGGCGTAAAGCTCAGAACTGAAGCTGGGCCTTCACCTGAATCATCCTCGCGGAGACATTGGCGATATTGCCTCCAAGCCCGGCACCCAGGATGCTTGTAGGCGGCTGCTCCTGAAACGCGACCTGCCCGAATAACGAGTCGCTGATGTTACTAAACGGGAAGGCGAAATTTGGATGGTTGAAGAGGTTGAAGAA
>JBGPFV010000146.1:0-6560 GCA_041483535.1 Terriglobia bacterium
TCCTCAAACATTTCCGGCGATTTTTGTTTAGCGCGCATCAGATTTTCAACCGTGACCTGCAGGGGGAAAAGAGGATTCTTCAATTCGTGCGCCAATCGCCGCGCCAGTTCGCGCCAGGCGGCCACGCGCTCGGCCTGCACCGTGCGGTCTTTTTGCTGCGCGAGATCTTCCGTCATGCGATTGAACGACGCGGCGAGTTCGCCCAGTTCATCGCTCGATTCGACTTCGACCTTGGCGCTGAGATCGCCCGCTGCGACGCGGCGCGCAGCCTGAGCCAGCGACTCGACTGGGCGCGTGACGCGGGCGGCGAACCACAGGCTGGTGAGCACCGCCACCAGGATTCCCACACCGCCGACCAGCATGGCGGTGGAGACGACCTGCCTCTGCAACTCGATCAGCGGACGCCGCGAACTGCCGACGAGAAGAACGCCGAGCAGTTGCCGATTCGCCGGGCTTTGATTCGTCGCACCCGGATTCGTCAAATTCTGATTCGTCGAATTCTGATTTGTCGAATTCAGGTTTGGCGCACTCTGATTCACCGTATTAAAGACCGGTCCGGTCAGTGGGATGGCGTGGAAAACTTCGGCGTCGGCGGAGTCGGCGGTCCAATGGATCACGCTCTGAGATTCCTGCAGTGTGTCGCGAACCTTGGCGACCAGCGGCGCGATCTTGTCGACGCCCGCGGCCGGCCCGTTCAGATCGAGCAGCGATTTCGGATTCCATTTTGCGTCGAGGTTTTGATACAGCAGCACGCGTGTTCCGGTGGGGATGTCGAGTGTCGAGAGGAAGCCCTGGTCGAGGCGTTCGCCGCCAATGACGTACAGAGGCTGTTCTCCGACGCGGGCCACGCGTACGGCAAACAGGCCGAGGGTCGCGCCCTCGGGCAGCTCTTCGCGTTTCAGGAACGCCCCCGCCGTTGCAGCGGCCGCAGGAACCGCGGCTTCGGGATATCCGAATTTCGCCTGCCACTGCGCGGAGGAGAGGATCGTGCCGCGACTGTCGATGAGTTCCAGAAAGTCGAGCTGCTGCTGACCCGCCAGCGCGCGCGCTTCGCTTACGTGCTCGCCGGAGTCGGTGACGCCGCGGTTCATATCCAGAGCAATGCGCTGCACGGTTTCGCTGGCGGCCACCGACTCGACCTTACGCGCAACCTCCTGCCCTCGGCGCTGGAACTCCGATCGAAACTGAGCGGCGACCGCATTCGCGCGGTCCCGATCGGCGCGTTCGAACGATCGTCGAATGGTGCTGTAGACCGACGCCGAAATGACCGCGACGCAGAGCAACACGGTCGCCGCGAACAACAGAAGAAGTTTTTTGCGGAAGCTCATCGCGAGCCCGCCTGGGGAAGTCGGTTTGTCCGCGAATCTGTCCGCGAATCCGTCAGTCGCTGATCCGTCATTCGTTGACCCGTCAGCCGTTGATCCGTCAGCCGCTGATCCGTCAGCCAAACATCGGCTAAGGAATGTCCAGCCTCGTTCCACTCACCCAGCCGGTCTTGATCTGGCGCCCAGCCCCACACGCGTGGGCCCGCCGCACTCGCCACCGGCAAATGGAAAAGCGGTATGACGGCGTTTCCATCGAGCAGACCGCGCTCGGCTTGATAGAGATCTTCCAGGGCGTTGCCGCGAGGCGTGGCCGGGAATGCGGGCTGCGGCAATCCCAGTTGCCGCGCGGCCTCGGTGAGCGACGTGGCGGGATCGGGGCTCGGCAGCACTACGCGCAGCAGGCGAATATCCTCGGCCCCTGACAACGATACTTGCACCGTGATGCCAACTTCGCGGGCGTCGAGCGCAATGCGCTCGGCGATCAGTTGCGCCTGCGGGTCCCTGGGGTCGTAGCTTAGACCGTAGCTCAGATTCAGAGCGGGCTGGCGCGAGTCCGCGAGCAAAGACCGGGCGCGTTGCGGATTCGCCGGCGCGGAAAAGACTGCGCTGTAGCCGGTCATCCAGTTGGGAAGAATGCTGGCGGCAGGTTCTCCGGCGCCTTTCAGCAGCACAGACTGGATGGGCTTGCGATCGATGGCGAGCGCCAGCGCTTCCCGCAAGCGAGGATCCTGCGCATTGGAATTCGGGGAGAAAACCAGCGCCAGCAACTCCACGGGCAGCGACAGGGCTGACGATGACGATGACGACGTGCCGTGCCGCGGCGCTCCGTTGGCTGCCTGCGGCACCGTCTCGATCACGTCGGTCTTGTCCAGTTCAAACGCGATGGCCTGGTCACGCAGCGATTTGCCGAATTCGATTTCGACTGCGTCCACAAAAGGACGGCCCGCCCAACTCTCTTCATTCGCGGCCAGTTTGAGCAGTTTCCCGGGCTGCCACTCGGCGACGAGGAATGGGCCGGTACCGATGGGAAGGCCCCTTCCATTGCGCTTGAGCAAGAGATTACGCGGCAGCGCGAGTTCGGCGAGCAGCGAGGGGATGGCCGTTTCGGTCTCGATCGCGATTGAATCCGCCGAAGCGCGCACATTCCAGCCGGGATGGAGTGTGCTCAGAATCTGCGCGATGGCTGCGGGCGAACAAACACTGCCATCGTGAAACGTCACTCCGCGGCGTAGCGTGAATTGCCAATGGCGGGCGCTTGGGTCGCTCTGCCATGCCACGGCCAGCGCGGGCTGCGGGCGGCCTTGCGCGTCCAGTCGTACAAGAGTGTCGCCGACCAGCGAGAGCGTACGCGAAATATCCCAGTAGGCGGCGGGCGTGGCGTTCGCGGGGAGTTCGAGCGCGTCCGGCGAGGATTGCAACATGACGCGCAAGGTTCCGCCGTAGTGGGGGCGGGTCGCCGCGGCTGCGGGCGTTGCCGCCGCCGTTGCTGCGATCAGGGCCGTACCCAGCAGGTTACAGCAGATCCAAAATTGCCGTGGCCGCCGGCCGCTGCCGAGCTGCGCTCGGCTTGGACGGGCGAGGTCGCCCGTCCCCACACTTGCAGAAGCGGGGCTAATTGCTGCAAGAAATCGATACGCGATACGCTTCATACCTTCCCGTGTTGTTTCGTCTTACGATGGCCGTTGCGCTGTTGCCACTCGTTTCCGGCCACAGGGCGACGATGCGTCCGTCGAACTCCAGCGCGGAGCTGGCAGCCACCGGATCGCGGTCGGGAATCTCGAACGCGCGCAGGCCGTCGCGGTCCGTATCCCCGTGCGCCAGGTTCTCGGCTTCCGAAACCAGCAACTGCGTGCCGGTGCCGCAACTGGAGTGAACCGCGGCCAGATCGCTGCCCCACTTTACGCCGCGGATCGCCTGGTCCGTCATCCCATCCACAAGATGCAGCGATCCATCCACCGCGGCGAGCGCCCATAGCGTGTAACCCGGTCGTGGAAGGGCTGCCGCCGAATAGAACGAGGGAACGTTGGAAACTTTTCCGATGCCGGGAGAAAGCGCTCCGGTAAAGAAATTGCGCGAGGCGGCAAAGAAGGCGCGCACGCTGCCGTCGTCGGGGGTCAGGGGCCAGGGGTCGTCGCTATCGTTACAGGAGATGTTGAGCAGAGCGACCGCGTTGGAAGTCGACCGGCAAAAGGTTCCTGGCAGGTAGACGTCGAACAGGTGATCGCGGCGCAGCAGCAGGCGACCGCGCAAATCGCGGGGAAAGGCGCGCGAGTGAGCGATGGGCAACGAAGCTTCGAGTTCCCATCGTCCAGCCGGATTCGCTGCCTGATGGCGATAGATCCCGACCATACTGCCATCGAGCACGAGCAGCCGAGATCCTCCGGGCATTTCCACCAGGGCGACGTCCAGTATCGGTTGTTCTTGCGCGAACAGAAGCGTGGTTTTCAGAACGATCGGCAACGCGGCGGTAAATGGAGTTCCCGTTGGCGATCGCGGCAGCGAGACCAGGGCGACCTTCTTCTCGTCGGAGCCGATCACGATCTCGGCCGTCCAAACGTACTCGCGCAGGCTCTCGGAGAGAACGACCTCGATGGTTCCCATCGCCTGCTCGGCTTTGGCGGCGTGCACACCTTCGACATGCAACTGGGCTTCGAGTGCGCTGCGCACTTCGCGCACCGATTTCTCGTCGAGCGACGAGCGGTTGGTAACCTCGAGTGCAACGGCGCCGGGCCCAGCGGCCGAGGCGATCTTGTGCGCCAGTTGGCGGGCGGTGTCTCCGAGCGACGAAGCGCATAAGGAAGACGGAAGAAAAATAATCGCGAGTAATAAGGATGTAAGCCAACCTAGTCGCAGACCGCTGGATGCGCGCGCTCGCATGTGTGGAATGCGCTGATTATAGCGCGGGATCGATGGTGGACTGTTCATCGCGGTACCCAAATTGGTCGTAGAGACGGGGCTTGTCCCGTCTGGCAGAGACGCGGCAAGCCGCGTCTCTACGGTAGACGTTGGGTGCGGCTGTACTTATCCCGCGACTATTGCTGAGATTTTCCATCGGACGTTTCCACGTCTTCCGCCTGGCTCACGTGATTGGGAGCGCCCATGCCGCGCAGGACGTCGTTAGTGAAGAAAAACTTGCCGTCGGCCGGGACCATCATGATTTGCAATTTGTCGGAGAGGCGCTCGGCGACGATTTTGTTGATTAACAGTGGATTCTGCTTCAGGATTGCGGCCTCGCTCGCCATACGCTCGGCGTCGGCGGAGGCGGTCAAGCGGATGCGTTCGGCCTCGGCTTGCGCCAGAATTTTGCGGCGCTCCCCCTCGGCTTTGCTGTCGATGAGCTTTGCCTCGCCTGCGGCTTCGGCATTCTTAACCGTGGCTTCCTTGCGCGCTTCGGCTTCGAGTTTCGATTGCTCAATCTGTTTCTGCTTCAGCGGGAGCATGTACTGCATGGCATCGGACTCGCCCTTGGCTTGCAGCACGCGGACGGCGGCCTGTCCTTCAGCTTGTTTCACTTGTTGAACCTTGTTGGCGTCGGCGTCGGCTTCGGCGATTTTCACTTGCTTCTGGTGGATTTCGGTCTCCACGCCCATGCGATCGTTCTCCTGCTCCTTCAGCAGCAGCGACTCGAGGCCCTTGGCGTACTCCTGCGGAAGTTCGATGTCGCGCAGCATCACTTCTTTCACTACGATGCCGTCCGCGGCCAGCCGTTTGCGAATCATTTCGGCGGAGCGCTGACGAACTTCTTCGCGCTTTGCGGAGAAGACTTCGCGAACCGTGTAGCCGGGCACCAGTTCACGCCACGCGGTGGCCACCACGGGCGGCACGATTTCTTTTTCCAGAGGCTGTGGCAGGTTGGCTTCAATGTAGTCGAGACGCTTGGGGTCCACCTGGTAACGCACGGTGATGGCGAGGCCCAGGGTGAGTCCTTCTTTGGCTTGGACATGCAGGGCTTGCACGTGCAGCGGTTCGCCCTTCGCCGCGCCTTTGGCCAGCGAATCTTCGCTGATGCCGGTGGTGAATAACTGGTCGCGCGTGTTGAACAGTTCGACCCGCTCGACCAGCGGCATGACAAAGTGCACTCCCGGATACAGAGTCCCGGGCAGCGTGCCTTTAGTCTGGCTTACGCGCACGCCGGCCATTCCGCTGGGGACGATCACGATACCGGCCGAGATGAGCAGCGGAGCCCAGGCCAGCATCACCAGCGCAACCGGATTGCGCCAGCGGAGAATGGGAGCGACTCCAGGCGCGGGGGTGGCTTTCTCGGGATCGAAATTCAAACGCCTGCGCTGCCAGGCAATCAGCCGGTATGCGTCGTAGGAGAGAATTCCAGCGGCGATCGCGAACATCGCGATTCCCGCGCTCAATAGCAAATACTTCAGTAACAGCATGGTGGTGCTCCTTTCAATTCTTTTGCGCGTTTTCAGAAACGTGGTTAGGAAGTTCCGGGCGGCGCGCAAAGGCCACACGGACGATTCGTCCGAAAATGAGCTCTTCGATCAGCAGAGAGGCGGCCAGCGAGAACGTCAGACCGCCGATGATTACCAGACCTTGCAGCAAGGTTTCCATGATTCGCCTCCGGGCTCTCGCAGCTAGAAAGGGCAAGCGGAGAGCCAGAGCTAGGCGATTGAAAACAATGAAGTTAATGAATTGCTCGGACGGGATTGCGTGTCTTCAGAAACGCGGGTGTGTCGGTGGGAACACGGGGGTTGCGCCTGCCAGCAAGCGTCAAGAGGCTTGCCGCACATTCAGCAGTGACGTTTATCACCGCGCGATCATTGCCCAATGGGTAAACTACCGTTGCCAGGTTGGCCAACTGACGGCTCGCCTGCTTCCCCCGGTGTTACTCCCCCAGCATTCGCACTAGTCGAGAGGTGCTTCCATGAAGCCTTCTTCGGTTGGATGTTTCTTCCGCATATTATTCTTGATGTGGATCAGCATCGGCGCTGTCCCGATGAGCCTGACCCAGCCTTTCGTCCCTACGCCCACAACGAATACGGTTGTTCCCGCGCCCGTGCGTGAACGACAACCGCGAGCGCTTCCGGGGGCTAGGTTGTGCTGCGGGAACAAAATTGACTATCTCGGGATCTATTCCCCAGACGGAAAATTTAGAACGACGACGCGAATCGATCGTGACAACGTCCGTGCGCGGGACTCGCGCTCTGGCGTCTCTGGGGTGTGGTCGCGGCCCAGCGACGTTCCCGATTTCATCAATCTTCATCCCAAGGAGCGTGTCGA
>JBGPFV010000147.1:0-6557 GCA_041483535.1 Terriglobia bacterium
ACCTAGCTCGAAGGCTGCATCGTTTTGCGAGTTCGGTTCATCCAAGGTTGAGTGGAAGTCACTCAAGGGAAAAGCATGAGCAATCTTAATTCTTCCGAGCACACGTCCTACGAAACCACCGAGCGGTCGCTGCCGATTTTGCCGGTGCGCGACACCGTCCTGTTCCCCCATGCGGTGCTGCCGCTGACGGTAGGGCGGGAAAGCTCCGTGCAACTGATCAACTCGCTGGGCGAGGACAAGACCATCGTGGTGGTGGCACAGCGCGAGGCGCGCGTGGATTCGCCGCAACCGTCCGATCTGTACGGCATCGGAACGCTGGCGGTGGTGCACAAAGTCGTCAAGATGCCGAACCAGAGCCTGTTCGTTTTTGCGGAAGGACTGGAGCGGGTGCGGCTGGCCGATTTCGCGCAACTCTCGCCCTTCATGCGCGCGCAGGTGACCACCATTCCCGAGACGATTCCGCCCAAGGATTCCGAGATTGAAGCGCTGCAGCGCAATGTTCTGACCTTGTTCCAGCAGATCGTGGCCGGTTCGCCGACGCTCTCGGACGAGCTTTCGACGGTGGCGATGAACATTGAAGAGCCGGGACGGCTGGTGGACTTTATCGCCTCGTCGCTGCCTTCGCTGTCGACCGCGGACAAGCAGGAGGCGCTGGAGACGACCGACGTCAAGGTGCGCCTGGAAAAAATCAATCAGCACCTCGCCAAGGAACTGGAAGTGCAGCAACTGCGCAACAAGATCCAGTCGGAAGTGCAGGATCGGGTGCAGCAGACGCAGCGCGAGTACTACTTGCGCGAGCAGATGAAGGCCATCCAAAAAGAACTGGGTGAGCAGGACGAAGGCCAGCGCGATACCGAAGAGCTGAAGCAAAAAATCGAATCCGCGGGCATGCCCGACGATGTGAAGAAAGAAGCGCTGAAGGAATTAGGCCGCCTGGCGCGCATGTCGCCCATGGCGGCGGATTATTCGGTCACGCGCAACTACATTGAGTGGCTGGCAATCCTGCCTTGGGCGAAGACTTCGGGGGGAGAGATTGAAATCCCGAAGGCGAAAGAGATTCTCGACACCGACCACTACGACTTGCAGAAAGTGAAAGACCGCATCCTCGACTACCTTTCGGTGCGGCGGTTGAAGCCCAGCATGAAAGGGCCGATTCTGTGTTTTGTCGGGCCTCCGGGCGTGGGCAAGACTTCCTTGGGGAAATCGATTGCGCGCGCGCTGGGACGCAAGTTCACGCGTCTGTCGCTCGGCGGAGTGCACGACGAAGCCGAAATTCGCGGCCACCGGCGCACCTACATCGGCGCCTTGCCGGGGCAGATCATTCAAGGGATACGCCGCGCGGAGACCAAAGACCCGGTCTTCATGCTCGATGAAATCGACAAGGTGGGGCGCGACTTCCGCGGCGATCCGGCGTCGGCCTTGCTGGAAGCGCTCGATCCGGAGCAGAACGCGACTTTCCGCGACAACTATCTGGACGTGACGTTCGATCTTTCCAAAGTCTTGTTCATCACCACCGCGAACATGCTCGATCCCATCGCCGAGCCGTTGCGCGACCGCATGGAAATTATCGAATTGCAGGGATACACCGAGGAAGAAAAAGTCCACATTGCTTTCCAGTACCTGATCCCGCGGCAGATCGAGGAAAACGGAATCACGGCCGAGCAGATTGAATTTCCGGAAGAGATCGTCGGCCACATTATTCGTCACTACACGCGCGAGGCGGGAGTGCGCAACCTGGAACGCACCATCGGCACCATCTGCCGTAAACAGGCGCGCCGCATCGCGGAAGGGAAGACGGAGAAGCTGCTGATCACCCAGGAGGTGGTGCAAGGGTTTCTGGGCGGCATCAAGGTCCGCAGCGAAGGCGAAATTGCGGAGCGCACGAAACGCGCGGGCGTGGTCGTCGGACTGGCGTGGACGCCTTCGGGCGGCGACGTGTTGTTCGTCGAAGCCAACCAGATGAAAGGCAAAGGCGGGCTGACCATCACCGGCCAGATTCAAGACGTGATGCGCGAGTCGATGCAGGCCGGATTGAGCTGGGTGCGTTCGAACGCGAAGGAGTTGGGCATCGACGAAGAATTCTTCGCCACCCATGACATCCACATTCACGTGCCGGCGGGAGCGATCCCGAAAGACGGTCCTTCGGCGGGTGTCACCATCGTGACCGCCCTGGTGTCGTTGCTGTCGGGCAAGCCGGTTCGTCCGCTGACCGCGATGACGGGCGAAATTACGCTGAGTGGGAACGTCCTGCCGGTGGGCGGCATTAAAGAAAAAGTGCTGGCCGCAAAACGCGCCGGTGTGCATGACGTGATCCTGCCCGCGGACAACAAAACCAATGTCGAGGAAGACCTGACGCCCGAGCAGTTGCTGGGATTAACGACCCACTACGTGAAGACCATCGACGAGGTGCTGGAGTTCGCGCTGCCGAAGTCGCCTCACCAGCAACTCCAGGATGCCGAGGAGCGCGAGAAGGTGCTCAGTAACTAGAACTGCTTTCCTGTAGAGACGCGGCGTGCCGCGTCTCCCGCAGCATCTAAGATGGCGCCAGCGGAGATGGGGCAAGCCCCGTCTCTACACAAGGGCAATGCCAGCGTCGACATGGGCTGGCATGTTTTTCTGCCACACTCCATGCCACACTCCTCAATGAGTGCAATGGCAATGCTTCGCCAACTATCTTCAGTGGCACACGAGAGGGCGGCGGCTCTGACATAAGCGGTGAGGGCCGGCACGAGGTAAGGTCGCTGCTGTCGTCGTCCTACTCCGCGACACCCACTGCATAAGGGTTGTCCGCCTGGGAATAGTGGCACATCCGGAATCCACCTGCCTTGAACTCCGCTTCGATCTCTTCCTTGGCGAAACAGTGGTGATAACCGCGGGCGGTCACGTGATCGCCGGGCTCCAAGGGCCCCGCGCGCCGGCCTCGTAGAGATCGTAACCACTTCGCGAGCCGGAAGACTCTGCCCTCATCGGCCGACACTCCCTCTCTGACCCAGAACGAGACGAGGATAGGGGCGTCGGGCGGCACCGAGGCGCGGAGCTTTCGAAGAAATGCGATCCGGCGGGCGCTCCCGGGGATTTGCATGTACGCCGTCCACCCAATGATGAGGCTGTCGTGCGGCGTCCATTCCTGGGGCACCTCATTCGGCGGACAGAGCATGACGTTGGAGGAGATGCCGAGCTCCTGCAAGAGCCGTCGGCTAGTTTCGACGAGGCGTGGAGTGCAGTCAAAGCCATCCACCTGGAACCCAAGGTTGTGGAGGGCGATAATTTCCCTACCACCACCGCAAGCGGCGACCAGAATCTTTGAGCTTGGCCGGAAGAAGCGGTCGATGGTCTCCCGCTCCCAGGGGAAAAGACCAGACTGGTTGTGTTCCCGGCCGCTGTACAGGCGGCTCTGCTGGAAGCTGCGGATCGTTACGGCGGTCAGATCTTCGGGGTCGAGACAGCCGAGCCAGAAGCCCTCGTGCAGGATGCCGAGCAGGCGCACCCATCGCTGGAGCCAGCGATCGAGCCATAAGTACAACCGGACGCGCAAACGAGTTGCTTGGGGCGGCATAGTTTGCGTGAGCTTCGAACGGTCGGAGATGCACAGTGTACACCCGGCAGAAGACAACGGAGATAAGCTGATGGTTGACGCAACCAGGCTTTACGCTCATGACCGGGTCAATGAGTGTAAACGCGACATTACGCTAACAAAACCTAGATCGAGAATTGCCGCAACCGGCTCCTTTCAAATTGGACAAGCCTGACGATTCAGCGTAGGGTTCAAATTGAGTGAGCACTTTTCCTCCTCTTTCAGGTCGCCTGGACTAAGTCAGCTCATCTGAAGTAAGCCCCCCTTAGTTCCGAACCACCCGGAAGGTTTCCCCATGAGCAGTCGCAAGACTCAAAAACAACCGCAGCCAAAGATCGTCGTCAGCCCGAAAAGCTTTCCTGGCAAGGGAGCGAGGATGCCCGACACCGTCCCATCACAATATCGGCGGGTATTTGCCCGGGGCCAAGGCTGAGACCAATTGATATGGAGCAAGTATCCCCTGTATTGGCAATTGGTTAACGGTTGATAACTATTTGATCTCTGGTGCATTGCCTTTCCTTCCAATCCAGCGAAAATGGCGGCCGGTGGCAAGGAGGACGAAATGCGAACCCATGCCGGAGCATCCGCTTGGTTGCTTGTGTCCGGTTTGCACCCCTCCGTGGCTGGTGCCGATCTTACTCGGCAACCCGGAAATGCTTCTATCTTTCGGTCTGCTATGAAAGGACAAACACTATGCGACAACTCATGATTCTCGCGCTGTCTTTGGGCCTGCTTTCTCTGCCGGCCATGGCCCAGGATTTTCCCAAGGCGGAAATATTCGGCGGCTATCAATACACTCATTTTGAGCCCAGCGGGAATGCCAACGGGTGGAATGCGTCCCTGACGGGCAATGTCAACCGGTGGTTCGGCGTCGCGGCTGATTTCAGCGGAGCCTATAAGTCCGGGGATCACGTCCATACTTACATGTTCGGCCCCGTCTTCTCGGCCCGCACGGACAAGGTAACGCCTTTCGCGCACGCATTATTCGGCGGTGCGGCGGGCGGAGGCACGAACGCTTTTGCCATGGCATTCGGTGGTGGCGTTGACGTGAAAGTGGCCGACAAGGTCGCCTTCCGTTTGATCCAGGGCGACTGGCTGGTGTTTCGTTCGGAGGGCTTCACCTCCAAGAAGAACGCCCGCATTTCGACTGGACTCGTCTTCCGCTTTTAGTCCGTGATCCGTTCCGGCCCTGGGATACTACGCCGTCACGCTCGAACCAATAACGCCGCCCGATGTCTGGGCGGCTTCTTATTTGCGTCGCGGAAGTTGGGAGGGCGATGACTGTCGTAAGCAGGCCATTCCACTAACTGAGAATTGGCCGATCTGGGTCAATGAGCGCAATCGCAAGTTTTCGCCAACTACCCTTACGTTCATCGTCCTGGGATGGACGGAGGCACTAGCAGCGCGCGGCGGACGTAATCCGCAACCCCACCGCACGCCGGTCGTTGGCCGCGACCGTCGCCTTGGGGAAGATCGGTTCGGGCAAACGCGCTTCCTTTGTGTATCCCATTACTGGTTGGCGCGAAGGCTGTAGTGCGATGCGATCACTCGCCACCTACCGTTGAGGTTCATCCAAACGTCGGTGAAACGATCACGGTATTCGTAAGGTTTCCCCTTCTCGGCGCCCTTTTCGTGGTACGCACCCGTGACCACGGCGGTATTGCCGTGCATTCGAACTTGAAGATCCGACATTTCTGAAATCTCCACGTGTAGGGCAGAGTCTCCGCTGTGAGCGATGTATCCGGATTTGCTGAAGGTGCTCCCATCCTCAACGGTGATGATGAAGTCCTCAGCCAGCAGAGAATCCATGGCTGCGATATCCCCGCGCTTATAAACCTCATTCCATTTCTTCTCGAGGGCAAGAATTTTGGAGGCCGCAGGGTTGCGCTCATTTTGTGCCACCGCGAAATCCCAAGCCCAAACTGCAAGGGCTGCCAGGACAAGAAACGAAACTCTGATTTTCATACGCGGATCCTCGGGAACCCCCTCCTGGAGCCCACGAGTGTAACCGATTTCGCCGGGCCGCCATAGTTGGCATTCTCAGCCCCTGGCGCTCACGACTCGCTCCATAAGCGAGAAGGCAATATTTCGACAATGACCGGTTCAGTTTCTAAGCGAACACGACGGTCTTGTTCTGGTAGACCAGGATGCTGCCGGTCGCTTCCGAGGTGCCCGGGCCGTCTGTCAAAAAACCCCGGATCATACGCCACCCAGCCCCGCGCTAGAAGAATCCGCGCAAACGGGCGACAATGGTTCCCGCAACGAAACGGAGCTGCCGTGGGAGCCAGTCCTATTCTGAAACCCAGTCCAAGGCCTGCGAGCCAGAAGCCGAAGCCCAATCCGAAGTTTGGCCTGCGGGCCTGGATGGAGCGCGTGCTGGTGGAGTGCGACCGCGCCGCCCTCGGTTTCGATGCTGACGCGGTGCACGATCTTCGAGTTGCTTTGCGGCGCTGCCGTTCTCTTGCCGATGGATTGATGGCGATCGATCCCGATTCTTCATGGAAGGACATGAAGAAGGCGGGGAAGAAACTTTTCCAGGCGCTCGGTGAGCTGCGCGACATGCAGGTGATGGCGGAGTGGATCGCGAAACTGAGCGATGCAGCGGCGGGAGCCGCGTCGAGCCGCGTCTCTACGGATAATCGGGGCGATCCCGTCGTCGTCAGGCTGCTCGGTCATGTGCATGCGCGCGAAGCCGAGTGCAAGCAACAAGCGCTTAAAGATCTCCAGCAGTTTGACCGCAAACAATGGCGCCAGTGGACGAGAACTCTGCCGCAGCGCGGGTCGCGGGTGCGTCCGGGGAGCGTTGTCTATCTGCATTTGGCGCTCGAAAAGTGGACCGCCGCCCACGATCTGCACCAGCGCGCTCTGCGGACGCGGTCGCAGGTGGCGTGGCACGCACTGCGCATTGGCATCAAACGCTTCCGTTATACGGTGGAAAATTTTCTGCAGCGCCAGCACGCATTATGGGGCGACGATCTGAAAG
>JBGPFV010000148.1:0-6546 GCA_041483535.1 Terriglobia bacterium
CTTTAGCTCAAATTGGGGGGGGGGGGGGGTACTTTTCAATTGAGCCCAACCGAATTTACTGAGAACTGAGAACCGGGAACTGAGAACTGCCCTAGGAGCAATCATCATGTCATCTTCTTCAGACAAATATTCAGGCAAACTTTGTGAACAGCGAAAAGCCAATGGAGATCCCTGCCAATCTCCCGCTCTCCGCGACAAGAAGTTTTGCCACTACCACGAGCTAACCGGCCCACCGCCGATCAACATCGACAACACCGAATCCAACCCTTCCTTGCACGTCTACCTCCCCGTCCTCGAAGATGCCGCCTCCATCCAGTCGGCCATCTCAGAAGTTTGCGAAATGATGCTGCACCGCCGCATCGAGCCCAAAGAAGCTTCAGCCCTGTTCTACGCCATGCAGGTCGCGTCCTCGAATTTGGACCACGTGGCCCCTAATAAAAAGCGAAAGCTGAATTCGGAGACGAATTCAGATACGAGTTCCGAAAAGACTTCCAAAAATAACTCCGAGAAAAGTTCTCCCGCACCAGCCTCGTCCGAACCCAACCCCTTGCCACCCGGAACGATTCACGCATGTGAGCAGCCGCGACGTCACTATCGCCGTCGGCGTGCCTGATCAAGAGTGGACGATCAAAGATGGACGATCCAAGGCGGACGATCTGAAGCGAAAGACGTTCGTGGAGTGTCGTCAGTTTGTATCGCCTGCGAATCCACCCGCCATAGTAAAGTAGTACTAAGCCCCAATTTGCAGGCCTGAGGAGTTTTCAACCTGAACCCAAGTATCCGCAACATCGCCATTATTGCCCACGTGGATCATGGCAAGACCACGCTGGTGGACGCCATGCTCCGGCAGAGCGGCACCTTCCGCGACAATGAGACCGTAGCCGAGCGCGTCATGGACTCGAACGATCTGGAACGCGAGCGCGGCATCACCATCCTCGCCAAGAACACGGCCGTGTTTTACGCCGGCGTAAAAATCAATATTGTGGACACGCCCGGCCACTCCGATTTTGGCGGCGAAGTCGAACGCGCCCTCAAGATGGTCGACGGCGTCATGTTGCTCGTCGATGCCAGCGAAGGCCCGCTGCCGCAGACTCGTTACGTGCTCAGCAAGGCGCTGGAAGCGAATCTCCAGCCGATTGTCGTCATCAACAAAATCGACCGCCCCGACGCCCGTCCGCAGGAAGTTCTCAACGAGATTTACGACCTTTTTATTGATCTCGACGCCAAGGAAGAGCAACTCGACTTCCCCGTCCTTTACACCAACGCCAAGACGGGCACCGCCGCCGTTCATCAGGGAGCCGCAGGCGAAGACCTGCGTCTGCTGTTTGAAGCCATCATCGAAACCATCCCCGCGCCGCAAGGAGACGCCAACGGCGCGCTGCAAATCCTGGTCGCGAATCTCGATTACAGCGACTATCTCGGCCGCCTCGCCATTGCCCGCGTTTTTAATGGAACCATGAAGACGGGCGAAGACGTCGCCATCGCCAAGCGCGACGGCTCTTTTCACAAGACAAAAATCACCAAGCTCTTCAGCTTTTCCGGCCTCAAGCGCACCGACATCACGGAGACTTCTCTCGGCGACATCATCGCCGTCGCCGGCGTCGAAGGCATCACCATTGGCGAGACCATTACCGATGCCGAGAATCCCGCGCCGCTTCCGCCCATCGTCATCGACGAGCCGACGATTGCCATGCTCTTTACCATCAACACGTCGCCGTTTTGCGGACGCGAAGGCACCTACGTCACCTCGCGCAACCTGCGCGAGCGCCTCGACAAAGAGCTGCTCACCAACGTCTCGCTGCGCATGGAAGAGACCGGAAGCATGGATTCGTTCAAGGTTCTGGGCCGCGGCGAGTTGCAGCTGTCCATTCTGATCGAGATGATGCGCCGCGAAGGTTACGAACTGATGGTCGGCAAGCCCGAGATCGTCACCAAGCACATCGACGGCAAACTGATGGAGCCGGTCGAGCACCTCACCGTCGATATCCCCGAGGAATTCGTGGGCGTGGTCATGGAGCATGTCGGCTCGCGCAAAGGCGAAGTCGCCAACATGCACAACCACGGCTATGGGCGAGTGCGCGTCGAATTCCGCGTGCCCAGCCGCGGCCTGATCGGCCTGCGCAGCACGCTGCTCACCGACACGCGCGGCACCATCGTCATGAACGCGCTGTTTGACGGATACATCGAGTGGCAGGGAGAAATCCCGCATCGCCCGACCGGCGCGCTCATCGCCGATCGCCCCGGGCTGACGACCTCCTACGCGCTCTACAATCTGCAGGAGCGCGGCGTGCTTTTCGCCGGTCCCGGCATCGACGTGTACGAAGGCATGATCATCGGTGAGAATGCGAAAGACACCGATCTCGACGTCAACATTGTGCGCGAGAAAAAGCTGACCAACATGCGCGCTTCAACTTCGGACGAAGCGATACGCCTGGTCCCGTATCGCAATCTTAATCTCGAACAGGCCATCGAGTTCATCGCCGACGATGAGTACGTTGAGGTGACGCCGAAATCTCTGCGCCTGCGCAAGAAGATTCTGCAATCGAACAAGCGGAAGAGAGGGACGCTGGCAACGGTAGAAGGCTGATCGCGGAAGCGCACGTGTGGTGACGGGGCTTCGCCCCGTCCAACGTCGCGTAGAAACAGCCGCCCTCGGCTGTCCCAGCCGAGCGCAGCTCGGCAGCTGCCAGCAGTCACAGCAACTCTGGATTCGAGAAAATGAAGCGCAGCACGCCGAAGGACAAAGCGGCAGCCAAGAAAAACCCGCGCATGTTCCTCATCCCGTGCAGTTGCGGCGTGAGCTTTGCGGTTGCCGAAGACTTCGATCGCAAGGGAATGCACCTCCGCAGCTTCATTCCCTGCCCCAACTGCGGCAAGCGTCACGACCCGCGCAATCGCCTGTTGACCCTCGACTACCAGGCGGAACGCTTCTGGAAGGTCGGCGGATGCTAGAGCGGCCGGCAGGAGCCGCGGCAAGCCGCGTCTCTACACCTGCGACACAGTTGCTGGCGATTGAGAGCCGCGCTGCCGCGATGTACACTAAATAAATCCACCGTGCGCCCGTAGCTCAGTCTGGATAGAGCGGCAGCCTCCGGAGCTGTAGGTCGGGAGTTCGAATCTCTCCGGGCGCACCAGTTTCCTCTCGAGCTATGCGTCGTTGCCCCGATCATCGTTGCCCAGATCAGTGAGCGCCCAACAGAATGACCATCTCGGTCGCAAAGGTGCCCCGCAGAATGCCGATGCGAACTTTGCCGGTTTTATCCGACAGCTCAGCGGCCAGTTCCATTGGCGTCCGGACGGCTTTGCCATCCACCGACTTGATTAGATCGCCAGGCTTCAGCGATGCCATCTCCGCGACGCTTCCCGGCTCGATCGACAGAATTCTCGCTCCGTCTAACTCCTGGGGCGCAGCCACGATACCGAGCGGATGGATCGGCATCCCACGACTCGGCGAGGGCGCCGGCATACTCGCCGGTTTCCGGGGCGGCTGCGGGGCGGAGGTCACCGGAGTCGGGGATCGGCTCTCCTCAGGTTGAGTGTCGGACGGTTGCCCCTCGGAAGACGCAGATTTGGATTTATGCCAGGGCCGCTTCCAAGAACGATGAGACTCGGATTTAGCCTTGGGTTCCTTCGGCGCCTTGGGTTCCTTCGGCGCCTTGGGCTCAGACGGAGGAAAATTACCGCCAAAGCGAAAAGCGATTCCGCCCGAGATGCGGAAGTTGCTTTGGTTGGGAGCACCGAAGTTGTTCATGTGGCGCGCGAAGATATAATCTGCCGGCCCGAACTGAATTCCGACGTGACGAAAGAGCCAATAATCAGCGCCGCCGCCCGCAGCTAGTGCCACCGACGTATCGGACACCGTCGCCCCGGAGGTGGCAAGAATATCCGCCCGGTCTTGACCAACCAGGCCGTGCACAAAGCCCGTGAGTTTGTGGGAGCGATCCCCAAGCGTGAAACGTGGCCC
Source organism: Terriglobia bacterium (assembly GCA_041483535.1). Lineage (GTDB taxonomy): Bacteria > Acidobacteriota > Terriglobia > Terriglobales > Acidobacteriaceae > Acidiflorens. Next base: position 3,965 of record JBGPFV010000148.1, read on the forward strand.
CAGCCCCCAGGAGAAATCGTCGCATTTCAGTCCCGGAATACCACCGCAATCGCTACGGTGGTGGCTGCTGAAGTCCCCCTCAACCGCAAGGTGATGAAACAAGCCTACCGAGGCGGAAAACTCCCAGCCATTGAGCTTCAGCTTCTGAGAGGTTGTTTCGGCGCTCGACGGCACGTCAAAGTTCAGGTACGAATATCCGCCGAAAATATCGACCGCCGGAACGTTCTCCGCGGAAGCAATGCTCAAGAGAAATAAGACTGACAAAGCGAAGTGGACAAGATTTTTCATGGTTCCGATTACGCCTCCAAGGGATACAACCATGGCCCAACTGCCTGAATATAACCGCCATCGCCGCCTGCAATTACGTGTGGAAGCGGGGCTATGCCCCGCTTTGGACGGGGCAAAGCCCCGTCCCCACACAATCGGCGGCGCCAGTTCCAACGTTAGAACGTGATCCGTACTCCAAACTCCATTTGCCGCGGAGCGCCGTTCGCGTACGTGCCCGAACCGGCCAGAACCCGGTCCAGCCGCGAAGTGCAGAACGTGGTTGAGTTGCCGCAGAAACCCGCCGAACTTGCGTTGTTCAGCGAACTGCCGGGCGCGCCGTTCAGCACGCCGCTTAACTGGTTTCCGGCGCCCCCGAAGTTGGCAAAGTTGAATACGTTAAACAAGGACGCGTTCGGCTCCAGCTTCACCCGCTCTCCAAGCTGAAACGGCCAACTCAAGCGCAAGTCGATCGTCTTCAGCCAGGTCGCTTCCGCAAAATGCCCGGGCAGACCTTGAATCACAGGCGAATAAGCGCCCAGCGCCACCAGTTGCTGCCCGGTGAACAGGCCGGCATTGGTCAGCACCTGACCCGCCGGCGTCAACTTCCCGCCGAAGTTCTGGTTGTAAGTTGAGAGCAACTGGGTCAATTTGCTGGTCGAGTATTTTCCCGCGCTTCCAATATGCGTACCCGGCAAAAGATCGCCCACGGTGCCGTCGCCGGAAAAATCGCTGCGGAAGATTTCCCCCGCCACTCCGCCTCCGTCCTGCTGTGGAACATAGAGGCTCAGCGGAAGCGGCGATGCCAGATGCGCGATCATCGAAAGGCGCAGCCCGCGCGGCAACTCCGCCGTGGGAGTGAAAGTAAGCTGGTGCGTGCGGTCCAGGCCCGAGGACCCGAAATGTTGCCGGTGTGGCCGGTTGTAGTCCTCCGCCACGTTCATCAGCGAATAATCGCCGCCACTGCCGTTCGGCTCTGCCAGGTTGGTGCGATAGCGGGACCACGCGTAGGCCATCGCAATGTCCATCCGCTGCACCCGCTTGGTCGGGTTCGCGATGCTCGTTTTGTACGCCAGATGCAGGCCTTGGTACTGCGACCGCCCGCTGGGAAAGTACATGATATTCGAGCCGACGGCCGCATTGATCCCGCCGAAGGAAGCCGGCTGCTTATTTAATACCGAGCAGGGGAACGGTCCGCAGAACGCGTTCGACGAATCCAGGCCATGGCGCGCGAAATCCGTGATGCTGGCTCCCGACACGGCCGCAATATAGCAATTCACGGCAGCCTGCGAACTGCTGCCAGCGAACGCCGCCTGCGGGCACGCCGCCGATGCCGAGTTGCCTGCCAGGGTCGAATTGATCGCATCCAGTTCCGCCTGATACGTGTTGAGCAACGGGTTCAGATTGTGCCCGTCGGTCAGCAAGCTCGCGTCGCCCACGTGATTGGTGTCAATCCCGAGCGGAAACTGCGTGCCGAGCTCGCGCACGTAGTCGACGGAGAACACGCCGCGCTCTCCAATCTGTTTCTGAATTCCGAAGTCCATGTGAACCACGCGGGGCGTCTTGTAACCGGGCGCCAGCAGGCCGCCAAAATTTGCCACGCTGTTCGCCAGCGAATAAACGTTTGCGCCCGTCGCCGCCGACTGCGCTGTCAGAAACTGCGCCTGCAGGTCCTGAATCGCTTGGGCTACAACCACCGGCTGATTGGTTGCGTTGAGAACCGTGCCTCCGATCGGCGCCCCACAGATCTGAGAAATATTCACCTGGTCGGCGGTGACCGAACTCACTACCGATCCATCCGGAAACAAGACTGAGGTTGCCGGACAAAGCGTCAGGCTGCGGTTGTATTGCCCGTTCGACAAGCGGTTGATGCGATCCTGATACGCATTCTGCAGCAGAAAATTGTCATAGAACATTCCGGCGCTCGCCCGCACCACCATGCGCCCATTGTGTCCCGGATCCCACGCCACCCCGAATTGCGGAGCAAAATTCCAGTCCGGCTGGTTCACCTTCTGGCCGAGCGCCTGATGCGTGGGGCCCGGCGGGACCGCGTTCGGAAGCAGACCGAATTGATCGAGAATCAAACCACTCGGGCAGGGTGGAGTGTTCGCTATCTTGGAGTCAATCAAAGCCGAACACGGCAGCGCCGGCAAGTCACTGTTGTTGCGCCCGGTGTCCCGAACATAGTTCACCCCAAAACTGATGTTCAGGTTCGGAAACAAACTGAACGTGTCGCCCAGGTAGCCCTCGATGCGTGTGTCAAAGTGTCCGCCGGTCGAGCGATTGAAGGCCGAGTTCTCGCTGAAGTTTCCGAGGCC
>JBGPFV010000149.1:0-6538 GCA_041483535.1 Terriglobia bacterium
AACCTTTTCCTGAAAACGGCGCTAACGATTTCACTCCAAATCTGAAGCGCTTGCTCGCGAGTCCCAACATTTGCTCGAAGCGTTGGGTGTGGCAGCAGTACGACCACATGGTGCTGACCAACACGGTCGATGCGCCCGGTGCGGGCGATGCTGGCGTCATCCGCATCAAGGGCTCCAAGCGCGGACTGGCTATGGCGCTCGACGGCAACAGCCGCTGGTGCTATCTCGATCCTCGTCTCGGCGCCATGCACGCGGTCGCCGAAGCCGCGCGCAAAGTGGCCTGCGCCGGAGCAACTCCGATCGGCGCTACCAACTGCCTAAACTTCGGCAATCCCGAAAAGCCGAACATCATGTGGCAGTTTTCGCAGGTGATTGACGGCATCACCAAAGCCTGCGAGGAGCTGGATACGCCGATTACCGGCGGCAATGTCAGCTTCTACAACGAGACTCTCGGCGAAGGAATTTACCCGACTCCCGTAATCGGAGTCGTGGGACTTCTCGAGGACGTTCACAAAACGGCGAAAATGCACTTTGCGCCGGCGGAGGGCGAGGTCGCAAGAAAGATCGTCCTGCTGCGCGCGAATGAAGCGGGCGACGCGGTCGATGCCGAAGTGGAGTTTGGCTCGTCGGAGTACGCGAAGGAGATTCTGGGAGCGGTGTGGGGCTATCCGCCGGGACTGGATCTGGAGAAAGAAGCCACGCTGCAACGCGCTCTGGTGGCCATAATTCAGGCGGGGCTGGTCGAGTCGGCGCACGACTGCGCCGATGGCGGGTTAGCTGTGGCGCTTGTCGAATCCGCGCTGCCGGCTGCAGTCGGCTTAGACGTCACATTGCCCAAGCAGAAGCTAGCGCTTGAGTTCCTGCTGTTCGCGGAAGATGCCAGCCGCGTCGTACTAAGCTGCGACCCGCGCCACCTGCCGCGAATCCAACAAGTAGCGGAGGAGTACGGCGTTTTCGCCGATGTGTTGGGCGAGACGGGTTCGGACAGGGTTGAGATCGCGGTGGATGGGCAGTCCGTGATTTCGGCGAGCGTGCAGGAATTGCGCGAGGCGTACGAGGGCGCGCTGGAGAGAGCGCTGCGGACGGAACCAAGTGTTGCCGCGGCGGACTGAGACTGCCGGGCTTTGCCCGGCTGGACGGGGCGAAACCCCGTCACCACACGAGCTAGGTGCTAAGTGCTAAATGCTGATTTCCGACAAATTTCGCGATGAATGCGGCGTGGTCGCCATCCACGCCCATCCCGAGGCGGAGAAGCTCGCCTATCTCGGCCTGCATGCCCTGCAGCATCGCGGTCAGGAATCGGCGGGCATCGTTACCTCCGACGGCGAGCACCTGCGCCAGCACAAGGCGATGGGGCTGGTCGCCGATATTTTCAGTCACGCGGTGCTGGCTTCTCTGCGCGGTGTACTCGCCATCGGGCACACCCGATATTCGACCGCCGGCGATTCGGCCTTGCTCAACGCCCAGCCCATCATGGTGCAGTCGAACAAGGGCAAGATCGCGATTGCTCATAATGGCAACCTGGTCAATGCGCAGGCGATTCGCGCCAAATTGGAGGGCCAGGGGTCGATCTTCCAAACCAACAGCGACACGGAAGTGCTGGTTCACCTGATTGCGCTCTCCCGCGAGCAAACCCTGCCGGATGCCATCATCGACGCCCTGCGCCGGGTGGAAGGCGCGTTTTCGCTGGTCATGATCAGCCGCGACCGCATCTTCGCCGCCCGCGACCCGCGCGGGTTTCGGCCGCTGGCCATGGGCCGCATCCCAGCTCTAACCAGCGAGAAGAAAGACACGATCGTCTTCGCCTCGGAGACCTGCGCTTTCGATTTGCTCGGGGCCACCTACGAACGCGACGTCAAACCCGGCGAACTAGTCATCGTCGGGCCCGAAGGCGTCAGCTCCCGTTTTTACTCGCCGTCTCCGGCGCTGTCGAGCTGCATCTTTGAACATGTTTATTTTTCGCGTCCCGACAGCCTGGTGTTTGGCCGCTCGGTCGATCAGAGCCGCGACGCCATGGGGCGCCAGTTGGCACGCGAAGCTCCGGTGGACGCCGATATCGTCGTTCCCGTCCCCGATTCCGGTAACACCGCAGCCATCGGATACGCCGCCGAAAGCGGCATCCCTTTTCGCCTGGGCCTCATCCGCAACCACTACATCGGACGCACCTTCATCGAACCGCAACAGTCGGTGCGCGATTTCGGCGTGAAGCTGAAGCTGAATCCAGTTCGCAGCCTGATCGAAGGCAAACGGGTGATTCTGGTGGACGACTCCATCGTGCGCGGCACCACCAGCAAGAAGATCGTCCGCATGATTCGCAGCGCGGGCGCGAAGGAGGTCCACATGCGGATTTCCTGCCCGCCGACCATCTCGCCCTGTTTCTATGGAGTGGATACGCCGTCCAAGAAAGAACTTATCGGCGCCAACAAGACGATCGACGAGATTCGCGAATACATCGTCGCCGACTCGCTCGCCTATCTCTCGCTGGAAGGTCTTAAGAAAGCTTGCGCGGACGGAGAAAAAACCACTTACTGCTCCGCCTGCTACACGGGAAAGTACCCCACGAAGGTGGACGTAGAAGAGATACTGCCCGCCACCGCAATCGCTGAACCAGGTTAGCAGCCTCCGATGAAAGTGAGAACCTGATTTTGCCAACTCGATTTGCCAAATGGTTGTCATCCTGAGCGAAGCGAAGGATGACAATTCATGCGTATTGTCGCTTGTGCGCGAACATTCAACACGGACTCTGAAGGAATGAGAATCTTCAGCGTCCGGCGCCTGCGTCGGAACCGAACCGCGACGCCGCCCCAAATGCTCCCCTGCTTCTCGCCTTTTAGATCGAGGATGCGTAAATCGAGGACACGTAGATCGAGTTCTGTGTTCCGCGCGGTTATCCTCCCGGCGTTCCTGCTGTTCCTACTGATGTTCGTCTCTATTCCTTCGCTGGTGCACGCTCAGAATCCGAACGGCTCGCTTCGCGGAGAGGTTCAGGACGCGAGCGCAGCGCGAGTGGCGGGCGCGCGGGTGGTCGCGCAGTCAACCGGATCGTCTATGACCCGCGAGGCAAGGGCAGATGAGCGGGGAGAATTCCGCATTGACGGCCTGCCGCCCGGTTCCTATCGCGTGACCGTGACGGCCAAAGGTTTTGCCCAGGCCACTGCCCAGGTAGACGTCGCCGTCAGCCTGGTGCGCGATATCAGCGTCACGCTCGAACCCGGGGGCGGGCCCGAGACGGTGAATGTGCAGGGGAATACTTCCTCCATCGCAACCGAGTCGATTGACACGGCGAGTGCGGTGCATCAGGGCGTAGTCGGCAGCCGGGACCTGGAAACTCTTCCGCTCGCGGCACGCAGCTTCGCCAACATCGCGTTTCTCGTGCCCGGAACCGAGCCGGTCGAGCCTTCCGATCCCACCAAGGCGCGCATCACCGCCGTGTCAACCGGCGGAAGCTCGGGCTTGAACAACGAACTGTCGGTCGACGGCGGCGACAACTCCGACGACTGGATCGGCGGCTTCCTGCAAAACTTCTCTCCTGATGCCATTCAGGAATTTGCCGTGCGCACCGCGAATGAAGACGCCGACACGGGCGGGACGACGGCTGGGTCCGTCGTGATTACCACCAAGCACGGCACGAACGAGTGGCACGGCGATGCGGCTTTCTACGAGCGCGCGGCGCAGCTCAACGCCCGCTTCCCGATCGAGAATCCCGCGCCCAATCCCAAGCAGCCGTTCTCCCGGCAAAACTACGTGGGCACACTCGGCGGGCCGCTGGCGAAAAACAAACTCTGGTTCTTCGCTTCATTCGAACATGTTCATGAAAATGCCAGCATCGCCTACAGCCCTGACAGCATGAGCGAATTTGACGCGCTGGCGCAATTGGCCGCGGATGGCCTGATTCCGGGCGTTCCTTCCATCGCCGTCCCCACCAATGTCCCCGTCCCTTTCCGCGACTACATGGGCTCGCTGCGTTTTGATTTTGCGCAGTCTTCGAAGTCGCAGTGGTTCCTGCGCACCTCCGAAGACAGTTACGTCACCCACAACGCGTTAGTGCAGCAGGGCACCTTGCCCTCCACCGGACTGACCACACACAACAACTATTGGAACACGGTGCTCAGCAATACTTATACTTTCAGTCCGACCTGGCTCGGCACTTTGGTCCTCGATGCCAGCCTGTTGCATCTTACGCAGACGCGTAACTCGGATCTGGGCTTCGCCCTGGCCTTTCCCTTCAGCACGACCACGCAGACGATTTCCGGCTTCGAAACCTTTGGCGACAATCAATTCGCCACTCCCATCACCCTTTTCCCCGACCTGCGTAATCAGGACAAATACCAGGCGCGCTACGACCTGAGCCGGGCTACCGGCGATCATTCGCTCAAGTTCGGCGTCAACTTCATTCATGAACCCGTGCTCAGCGGCGCGTTCGCGGCGACGGCGGAGCAACTCACTGTTTATCCATCTAACCCCGATTGTTATAGCAATCCACCTGGCTCCGATTGCGGAGGCATCACGAGTCCTTTGCCGTTCTATTACACCCCGCCAACTTCGGAGTGCACACCAGCGCCCGATCCAGCTTCTAACATCACCTGCGCTTTTACTCCCGCGGGCAACGGCAACTTCTCGCAGAACGTGCAGCGGCTTGCGTTCTACGCCCAGGATTCCTGGCGCGTTTCGCACCACCTCACAGTTAACTACGGATTGCGCTATCAAACGACTTTCGGCCTCTTCACCTCTTCGGGACAAAACCAGGCCGCCAATCCTTTCTTCCATCAACTGGCATCACTGGGATACCCCGAAGCGGTTCCTCACGATTTTCGAAAGCAATTTGCGCCTCGCCTTGGAATCGCCTACTCGCCCGGCGACAGCGAGAAGACCGTGATTCGCGCCGGCTTCGGAATGTTCTACAACGACCTCGCCCAAAACGGTTGGGCGACCGCATTTCAGGCGGTGAACGCGAATTCCGTCGCGCCTCCCTCGCTCATCGATCCCAACTACAAAACGCCCTACGCCATCCACGTGACCGGGGGTGTGCAGCACGCTTTCGACAAGCACTGGATCGTCAGCGCCGACTATACCCATGAGCAGGGCAATCATGGCTATCGCGCCTATCCCTATCCGAGCGCCACCGTCTTCCGCTCCGACAACCGATCCAGTTACAACTCCCTCATGTTGCGTGTGCAGGGCAATGTCTCCCGGCGCTTCAGTTTGACCGCGCATTACACGCTCGCCCAGGCGCAGACCTGGGGCTGCCTGCTCGGCGAACTTTTCGACTACGTGAATGGCGTTTGCGACCCAAACAACGCGTTCGATCCCCGCGATTACGGCCCGTCCGGCGAAGACGTTCGCCACCGCTTTGTGCTCGCGGGCACCGTGCATATCCCCGGTGGATTCGAATTGACCACCATCACGCAGGCCGAGAGCGCGCGGCCATTTACGATTACCAGCGCCACCAACGACGGTCGCATCTCCGTGAACGGGAACCAGACCAGCCTCGACGAATTTCGCGGAGCGCCTTATATCCAGGCGGACCTGCGCGTCAGCCGCCCCATCAAAATCGGTGAACGCTGGCAGATTAGCCCGTTTGCCGAGTTCTTCAACCTGTTCAACCGGAACAACCCGGGCGCGAACTTCGTGGCTAGCATTACGCAGCTCCCGATCCCCTCCGACCAAATGGCCGGCGGCAACGTCAAAGACCTTTGCGGCGATCCAGCTTGCACCCCGAGCCTGTATATTCCTGTTACCAGCCTGAAACAGCTCGAGATACCAGCGGGCGGTTTGGGAGACTTCTTCGGCCCCGGAACCACGGTTGGAATTCCATTCGCCGCCCAGCTCGGCGTGCGGGTGACGTTCTAGGAAATTTCTGTAGAGACGGGGCTTGCCCCGTCTCACTGCCGGCGGAGACGCGGCGAGCCGCGTCTCTACAGGAACCTTTGCGCCCCTCCAGGCAGCCTCATCCCCTCGTGGCCTTCCTCGCAATTGCAACGCGCGCGATCCCCTGCAGATCGTTTCGAATCTCAACGTCGTCCCAATCGGCCAGCAAGCCTTGCACGCGATCGGCGATCGTCCCGCTGATCTCGAATACCAGCCAACCACCGGGCCGGAGTACGGTCTGCGCCTGCGGAATCAGGCGTTCGATGACTTCCAAGCCGGTTGGTCCAGCAAACACCGCATTTCGCGGCTCGAACTTACGGACTTCCAGTTGCACCGATTCTTCCTCCGAATCGCCGACGTACGGAGGATTCGAAACCACGAAGTCGAACGAAGCCGGCGGGAATCCACTGAGCAAATCGGCTTGTTGAAACTCGATGTGCGAAGTAAGGTCGTGGCGTGCCGCGTTGGCCCGGGCGACTTCGAGCGCTTCGGGAGAAATATCGGTGGCGTGGATTTGCGCCGTCGGCAACTCCTTCGCTAAGGCAACGGCAATCGCTCCCGAGCCGGTGCCGACGTCAACGATGCGGAGATCGTGTGGGGACGGGCGACCCCGTCCGTCCGCTTTCGCCAGATGCAGCACCGCCTCTACGACATGCTCCGTTTCCGGACG
>JBGPFV010000150.1:0-6532 GCA_041483535.1 Terriglobia bacterium
CCGAGCGGCGGGTAGCAAGCGTTCGCGTCAGCTTCGCAGCATCCTCTCCGTAGGCAAGTTTGTGCAGAATCCAAGGGCAATCGTGTTCGGGATTTGTGTGCTTGTCGGAGTGGTGGGGCGGGCCTCCCGGGCGAGTGACTTTCGGGTGAAGATTCCGGCAGCGAATGCGATGCTCTTGCCTCATGCAATCCCATCGCGAAAGTGCAGTCGGGATGGGAACTGTATCGGAGGCTCGGAGCGAGGATGGGTCTTCACATCAAAGAAGGCCCGCTCCGGGCACATTACGGACCGCGAGGTTTCCAAGCAGTGGCTGGAAGCCAAACGGTTGGCGGGTGTTCCAGAATCGGTCGTTCTGTATTGTGCTCGTCATCGCTTCTCAACCGACGCGATGGAGGGGACAGGAAACGTGATGGCGGTCATGGATGCGATGGGACATCAATCAGTCAATACCACGCGCATCTACAGCCACTCAAACGTGATGCAGATTCGGGAAGCGATCGAGCGTCGGAATCAGCAGTTGTCCGCAACGGTACAGTAGGTGGCCACAAAACTGGCCACAGTCACATCAACGAACTGTGTCAGAAGATGGCGTAAGTAATTGAAACAGAATTGGTAGCGCTACCGGGAATCGAACCCGGGTTTGAAGATTGAGAATCTTCCGTCCTAACCCCTAGACGATAGCGCCCCTCGGGTGGATTGCGACGAAATCCGATTATAACAAAGGCTATTAACCAAAACGGGTGCCCCAGGTCTCGCGATTTTCGAGACCTGGGAGCGGCCGAAGCGGATTCCGCTCGCAAAACGTTCCCCGCACAGCATTTGGGACAGCACACTAGGCAGTCGACAGCTTTCTGGCATGGTGCCGCAGCGAGCGGCCTTCGGATAGGCTGTAAAGCTCTTCCGCCAGATTCTTGGCGTGATCGCCAATGCGCTCCAGCGCCTGGGCCGCGAGAAGGATGTCGAAATTCTTCTGGCCCGTCGGACGGTTGGGCTCGGCCAGATGTCTTTGAAACAAGGAGTGGCACAACCGGTCCACCTCCGGATCGGATTGCAGAACGCTCTGGGCGTGCGCCACGTCACGCTCGAGAAAGCCCTGATGGACCTGTTCCAACATCGCGCACAGCAGAGAAGCCATCTCCATCAACTGGCGGGAGTCCGCGGCCGGCAATTTTTCGCGGCGCTCCTGCAGGTGCATGACCGCGCTGTAGGCGAGGTCTCCGATGCGTTCGAGGTCGGTGACGAACTTCAAACACGCCAGCAACTCGCGCGCCTTGGCTTCCCCTACGCGAGTAATGGCTGCGGGTAGTTGCTCGTCAATCTTGCGCTCGATCTGGTCGAGTTCCTGCTCACAATCCTTGATCGCGAGAAACGCCAGGCGCGAACCGTCCGCGAGAAAATCCCTCACGTTGAAAACCGCGTCGCGGGCAATCAGGCAGCCGCGCACGACCTGCGCCGACAGTTCATCTCCCGCCAATCCTTCATTGGGGGTCTGAGCCGGACGGGTGCGGGCTTTCGCGGCGCGGGATCGCGCCGAAGTCGAGCGTCTCTTCACCTGTGGCGGTTGTTTCCGAGTCATGGGAGCTCGCGCATCTCCAGAAGCGTTCCAACTGTACCGAAGCTAGCATAAAACGGGAGTGTGAAAGGAACGTAAATTCAAATTGGTTTCAACTCTCTTTTGAAAGGTCGCGGCTTTACAGGCTGCTAAAAACCTCAGGTTTCGTATCAGGGTATCGCTTTAGCGATACCGTAATTCTTCAAAATCAGACGCCCCTTTAGGGGCTGGGCGGCGAACGTCGACTCTTTCCGCAGCCTAAGAAGCTATGCCCCTTGAAAACTTTCCGCATTACTTCTTCTCCAGCGCGACGGCCCGCTCCTCGGTTCGCTTCGCATCTTGTTCCCTGCCCAGTCCGCGATAGGCGCGCGTCAGCAACCGCAGGGCCACGGCATTTCGGGGTTCGGCCTTGGTGTACGCTTCCAGATCCGGCAAGGCGCCGGCAAAATCGGATTGCTGAATCTGCGCCTCCGCCAATCCCAGCCGGCCTTCACTGTTGTTCGAATCCACCAGCAGCGCCGCCTCGAACTGGTCTTCCGCATTTTTCGCGTCTTTGAGTTGCAGATAAACGCGCCCCAGCAGCAGCCGTGCCAACACTTGGCTGGGCGCAAGCTTCAGACTCGCTTCCAGCGCATCCCGCGCTCCCGGCCCGTCGCCGGCCTTTTCCATCGTTTCGCCCAATTCGAACGCGGCTGTGGAATCGTCGGGACGCAGTTCGCAAGCTCGCTTCAGGTGGGCAGCCGCTTTGGCAAAATCTCCGGCGGCGAGTTCAAGCTCGCCCAGTTGGCGAAGCGCGGTGGGTGAGCTCGGGTCGATTTGCAGCGCCTTTTCCAGGAACTGGCGGGCGTCGCTCGATCGATTGTCGTCATCGGCAAGCATCGCGTTGTGCAGCAAGTTCTGCACCTCGACTTTATCTTTGGGATCCGGCAAAGTCTCTCCGGGCCTGCCGGAGTTGCCCGACGGTGGGAGCTTCGCCTTCCACTTCGCCATTTCGGTCTGCATGGCCTGCACCTTGGAACTATCCGGAGCATAGAGATTCTTCAGCTCCTTCGGATCGGCCCGCAGGTCGTAGAACTCCGGCCGTGGAGCTTCGATCCACTTGGTGCCGTCGGCGCGCAGAGCGCGCAGAGGAGCCCATCCCCAACGAAGCGGATAGTCGGTCTCGCCGAACAGCGCGCGGTTGGAGGGCTGTTTCTCGTCGTCTTTCTCGTCGACTTCCTTCGAGATGAGAGGAAGCAGCGACTCTCCGTTCAGTTCTGCCGGTGCACTTACTCCGGTCGCGGAAAGAATGGTCGGCAGGATGTCGGTAGTTCGCACTTGAGCATCAATCGCAGTACCGCGATGAGCGCCCGCTGCCGTTTTGAGCGGTGTCTTAAGGATGAGGGGGACGTGCAGCGTCGAGTCGTAAAGAAACAGTCCGTGAGTTTCTTCTCCATGCTCGCCCAGACCCTCGCCGTGATCGCCGGTGACGACGATGATGGCGTTGTCGTACACGCCAGCTTTTTTCAGGAACGCAATCCAGCGGGCCAGCGCGGAATCGGCATAAGCAATTTCGCCGTCGTACAAATGGTCTTTGTATTTCTCCGAGAACGGCGGCGGCGGCTCGTAGGGATCGTGCGGATCGTACAAGTGCACCCACACGAAATGAGGTCCGGCGCGGTGCTTCTCGAACCAAGCTTCGGCGTGCTCGACCACTTCCATGCCGCGGCGCTCGACGCGGCCCCAGCGCTCTTTCTTAACTCCATCAGTCCTCGTTCCATCGCTATTCTTGCTCTCGCTTTTGGGAAAGTTATCGTAGAAATCGAAGCCGCGATCAAGGCCGGGGGCGAGCGTGTTGCTATCGAGAATCACCGCTCCAATAAAGGCTGCGGTCTGGTAGCCGTGCTGCTTCAGCAGTTCCGCCGCAGTCGCATGTTGCGGCGAGAGGGGGATTCCAAAATCGGTGACGCCGTGTACGCTCGGCAAGAGGCCGGTCAGGATCGTGATGTGCGAAGTGTTCGTGATCGGGCTGTGCGTGAAAGCCTCGGTGAAGCGGACTCCGTCGGCCGCGAGCGCATCGAGCGCGGGTGTTTCGACTTGCTTGTATCCATAGCAGCCAACATGATCGGCGCGCAGCGTGTCGATGGTGATGAGATACACGTCGGGGGGAGAGTTTCGTGGGGCGGCCCTGTGAGCGGAGTTCTGGCCCCAGGCCGCAGTTCCGAAAAAGGTTGCGAGAAAAGTTCCGAGCAAAGTTCCGAGCAGCGTGATTCCAAGAAAAATCGCCGGCCGTCTCATAAGCGCCCAGCCTATCACAGTCCTCAGGCGCGTCTGCCCCTGTGCCCGTGGCGTTATTCATGCGGCAACATGGGATAAACTGAACTCACCGATGCCGCCTTCTTTTCGTCGATTCATTGTCATCCTCATGGCCCTCACCGCGCTGCAAACGGCGGCGCAAACGCCCGCGAAGCCGGCACTGAATGTGGTCCTGATCACGATCGATACGCTGCGCGCCGACCATGTCGGCTGCTACGGATACAAGCAGATCAAGACACCCAACATCGATGGTCTGGCCGCGGATGGAGCGCGCTTTGAGCGTGCCTTTGCGGTCGTTCCCGTGACCCTGCCTTCGCACACGACCATGCTGACGGGAACCTACCCGATGTTGAGCGGCATGCACGATTTCAGCGGCAACAAACTCAGTCCCCTACAGCCCACGCTGGCCTCGGTGCTCAAACAGGCTGGGTACCAGACGGGAGCGGTGATTGGCGCGGCGGTGCTCGACTCGCGCTTTGGACTGAATCAGGGATTTGATTTCTATTACGATCACTTCGACTTCAGCCGTCTGGACGAAGCGAATCTCGACCAGATGGAGCGCCCCGGTAATGCGGTGGCCGATGTGGCGCTGGACTGGCTGGCGAAGAATTCGCAAAAGAAGTTCTTTCTTTGGATGCATCTCTACGATCCGCATTTCCCGTATCACCCGCCCGAGCCTTACGGTCGCGAGTATGCGGCACAGCCGTACGATGGCGAGATCGCTTTTGCCGATGAACAGGTGGGGCGGCTGGTCCGCTATTTGAAAGAGAAAGGGATTTATCAGAACACGGTGATCGTGCTCTGCGGAGACCACGGCGAAGGTCTGGGAGAGCATGGCGAAAAGACACACGGCTTTTTCATCTACAACGCCACCATGCACGTGCCGCTGATCATCCGCTTGCCGGAGAATCCCGCGGCGCGCGTGGTAGCCGATCCGGTTTCTCTCGTCGATCTGATGCCCACCGTGCTAGGGGCCGTCGGGGTGGAAATTCCGTCGCAGGTGCAGGGGCGCAGCTTGCTTCCCCAGCTTCGCGGCGAACGCGATCATGGCGAACAAGCCGAGCGTGAGCGCGTGCTCTACGGAGAGACCTTCCTGCCGCGGCTTCACTTCAACTGGAGCGAACTGCGAGGCTCGGAGAACGCGAAATATCACTTCGTCGACGCGCCTCGGCCCGAGCTCTACGATCTGGCGAAGGATCCGGGCGAAGTTCACAATCTGTTCCCCGAGAAGAAAGCGGTATCCGAGGAGATGCGCGCCCAGCTTGCCGGTATGATCCGCAACTACAGCGCGGGCAAGGAACTGGCCGAAAAGACCGGCCTGGACCCGGATTTGATGGAGCGATTGAAGGCCCTGGGGTATGCGGGGTTCTCCGGGGGCGGCGATCCGACCATCAGCAGCCGCAATCTGCCCGACCCGAAAGACCGGATTGCCACCTATGAGTTGATCTCCGGTGCCATCGCCGACAGCCAGCACGGCCGTTTTCAAGAGTCGATCGACAAGCTGAAGCAGGTTGTCAAAACCGAGCCCAACTCGGTTCCGGCGCACTATCTGCAGGGACTGGATTACTATCGCCTCAAGATGTATCCCCAGGCGGTGGACGAACTGCAGAAAACGGTTCAGCTCAGTCCTGACTACGCGCTTGCCGTTTTCAATCTTGGCATGGCGCAGGCCCACGCCGGGCAAATCGATGCCGCCATCGCGAGCTTGCAACGGACTCTGCAACTCGATGCCACCAATTTCGAAGCCGCCTACAATCTGGGCGTGGCGTTTCTGCAGAAAAAGCAACTGGAGCCGGCGGCGGCGGCGTTCCGGCAATTGGTTATGATCAACCCGGAATTGGCGCGTGGACATCGCGTCCTGGGCGAGACCCTGCTCTACCAGAACAAGCTGGACGAGGCCATTGCGGAATTGCGGCGCGCCGTGGCATTGGCGCCCCAAGAACCCATCATGCACGAGTCGCTGGCCCAGGCGCTGGCGGCCAAGGGACTCACGGCCGAGGCAGAGGAGGAGACGCGGCGCGCGCAGCAACTGCAACCGCCGCCGCAATAGACAAATGTTCCAGCGCTCCCTAACAGACTGCGGAAAGACTCAGTCTCGCGCTTGGTTTCAGTCTCGCGCTTGGTTTTGGGTGGCGCAGCGCTTCAGCGCTGCGATGACGCGCTTGTTTTCGAGGGCGGCTTTAGCCGCCGAGGGCAATGGCGGCGCGCACCGAGAGTTTTCCCGCGAGCGGCAAACTTTCTTGTCCGCCCTCGCGAAGACTCTCGCGGTTGTGATCGCTCTGGCGGCCGGTACCGCTTTCGCGCAAGGGGCGGCTAAACACACGCCAGCGAAACCGCAGCCGCAATCCAACATTACGAAACGTAACCTTGCGAGGCCCAGCGTTATATTGATCACCATCGATACTTTGCGCGCCGATCACGTGGGATGCTATGGAGCGCAGATGGTCAAGACCCCAACCCTCGACGCGCTGGCGCGCGACGGCGTTGTGTTTGAGCGCGCCATCTCGCAGGTTCCACTGACCTGGCCTGCCCACGCGGTAATCTTGACCGGCACTTACCCTTTTCAGAACGGCGTGCAGGATTTCACCGGGCAGCCGCTCGCTCCACAATTTCGATCGGTGGCCCAGGCATTCCAGCAGGCAGGCTACGCCACTGGAGCCGTGGTCAGCGCCTTCGTGCTCGACC
>JBGPFV010000151.1:0-6513 GCA_041483535.1 Terriglobia bacterium
CGCGCTCTGCAGACGAATCGGGATAGGGGTTCCCTCGGGCAGTTTCGTGGTGGAGGGGATCAACGACTGGCTGGGCGAAATGCCGGTCGAGCGGGGCTCGCGATCGAAGGGGAGTTTTTGTGAGTCGGTGGACGAAGCGTGATCAGCGGGCGGGCGACCACAGGCGCAGAGCAGGCTGAGCATCAGCAGAGTGATGACTGCGCGATGGAAATGGGAGTGCATGTTTGTACCTATCAGAATATCAATAGCCGCGAAGCGGCGTATGAATGTCCAGCCGGGTTCCGAATTGGAGCGGCTGGGCTTGCCCGTATTGGGATTCCGGCGGGCGCCGCAGCATCGTCGATTTCGCGCTTCCTCCTTCTCGATTGCTTTCGATTCATCGGCCGATTCATCACAAATTTGATGTGATGGCGGGCACTTAGCGGCGATGGGGTTTCGCACTACACTTTCCCCAATTAGGTCGGAGCGGTTCATTCGCGGAAAAGTTGGGTTTGCGGTTTTCCCAGCTTGGAATCGGAACGTCAGGTCTGAAGGTCAGGTCTTAGGGGTTAGGTGCCAGGTCTTAGGGGTTATGTCTTTGAACTTTGCTTTCCTGAGACCTGACACCTAAGACCTAACACCTGAAGCGGCTCGGAAGAGGTGCCTGGATGAACGTGGTTGCCCAATTTCCGGTGGTGCGCGATCACGACCGCGATCTGCTGTTCCAGTCGATGTTTGAAGGGGCGGCGATTGGAATCGGGATATGCCGGCTCGATGGGAGGATTCTGGAAGCCAATCCCGCGCTCAGCCGAATGCTCGGCTACAGCCAACAGGAACTGGCCGGCGCGCATGCTCGCGAGCTTTATCCGGAACTTCACCGCGACCTTCCTCCCGGCAATTCTTCGGCGGACGAGCATCCGCCGGACGAACGATGGCTAGGCGAGCTGATGCGGGGAGAGCGCGAGTGGTTCGAAATCGACAAGCTCTGCCGGCGCAAAGACGGTTCCGAATTCTGGGGACATTTGACGGTGTCGCTGGGGCGCGACGCCCGCCGCCACTTTCTGATCGCAATGCTGGCGGACGCGACCGAGCGCAAGCGGATGGAAGAAGGTCTGCGCCAAGCCGAGAAGATGGAAGTTATCGGGCGACTGGCGGGAGCAATCGCGCACGACTTCAATAACCTGCTGACCGGCATTCTGCTGTACTGCGATCTGCTGGTCGCGGGATTGAAGAGCGGCGGATTGCAGAATACTGGATTGGAGAATGCTGGATTGCAGAATGATCGATTGGAGAACTCTGGATTGGAGAACTCTGGATTCGAGAACATTGGCTTGGAGAACAAGGGTTGGGAGAACGCCGGCTTGGGGAGCGGCGGATTGGAACCGGGCCGGCTATGCCAGCACGTGGAAGAAGTCCGGATGGCGGGCGAGCAAGGGGCGGCGTTGACGCGGCAACTGTTGGCGATCGCGCGCAAGCAAGCGTCGGAACCGCGCCCGATCCAGATCAACGAAGTTGTCGCTTCCTCGAAAAATCTGTTGCGACGGCTGATCGGCGAACAGATTGAGCTGGTCGTAATGCTCGACCCAGCGCTCGACCCGGCGCTCGACTCCGGCGCCGGGCTGGTGCTGGCCGATCCGGCACAGTTGCGACAGGTCCTGTTGAACCTGGTACTGAACGCGCGCGATGCCCTGCCCCGTGGGGGAACGATTACGTTGAGCACGCAGGCGGCGGAATTTCCCGGCGCAGTTTCCAAGGCTGGTTTCACGGACGCCCTTGCGCCCGAGGGGCACGTCCGTGAGGGGCTGGAGCCCGCATTTCTCCAGCATCTGAACGAAGCGGCGGAAGCCCTCCACCCCAGCAGGCGAACCCCGCGCCTGCCGGGGGCCCCGGCCGTGCCCCACCCAAAACCCATTGATGAAAACAGCGCCAGCAAAGCTGGGCCGGAAACCCGGCAGCGCGCCGTCTCGCTGGTGGTGAAAGACAACGGCTGTGGGATGGATGCGGAGACGCGGGCGCGGTTGTTCGAGCCATTCTTCACCACCAAGCAGCCGGGACAGGGCACGGGGCTGGGTCTGGCGACGGTAGAGCGCATCGTCGGCGAGGCAGGCGGGACGATCAAGGTGGAGAGCGAACCGGGACGCGGCACCAGCATTGCAGTGTTTTTTCCGGCGATCGCTGCGGCCGGGAGTGCGATGGAAGCTATGCGGAGCCCCTGAAGGGGTGTCGCATTTCGTTTCTAGACGCGGCGGAGACGGGGCAAGCCCCGTCTCTACACCCAGAGCAACTTTGACAACCGGAGATTCGCCATGTTCAACACATCGACGGCCGCCGTCCTCGGCCGTGGTCCTAGTCCCAGCCCCAGCCCCAGCCATGCCCTGCAAATCGCGGGAGCGAATTTTCTGAACCTGCTGATCGTGGATGACGACCGCGTCATCCGCGAGGCTTGCTGCGAGGTGGCACAATCGCTCGGCTTCAACACGCAGGTGGCGGAGTCCGCCGAACAGGCTTGCCGGCTGCTCGACGGTTCGATGCCAGACGCCGTGCTGCTCGACTTGCGGGGTTCGGGAGGCCTGGAAGCGCTGCACACGATCAAGAAGCATCGCGCGGACGCGCTGGTGATCGTGGTGACGGGTTACGGCACGGTGAAATCGGCGGTGCAGGCGATGAAAGACGGCGCCTACGACTATGTCACCAAACCCTTCAGCATGGAAGAACTGCGTTTGCTGCTGGAGCGGGTGGGGGCGCATCTGCGGCTGAAGACGGAGAACCGGGTGCTGCGGGAAACCATCAAATCGCGGCAGGGGTTTGGCAACCTCATCGGGCGCGCGCCGGAGATGGAGAAACTCTACCGCATCATCGGAAAAGCGGCACAGAGCGCGCATCCGGTGCTGATTCTGGGGGAAAGCGGCACGGGCAAGGAGCTGGTGGCGAAGTCGATTCACTTCGCCGGCATCTTCCGCGACAAACCGTTCATTCCCGTCGATTGCGGATCGCTGGTGCCGACGCTGATCGAGAGCGAACTGTTCGGGCACGTGCGCGGCGCCTTCACGGGCGCGACCAATCCCAAGGAGGGACTGCTGGCGATCGCCCAGGGGGGCACGGTATTTCTGGACGAGATCGGAGAGTTGCCGGTGGACTTGCAGGCGAAGCTGTTGCGGGCGATTCAGGAGAAGGAGATTCGTCCGGTGGGAAGCGTGAAGCGGGTGCCCATCAACGTGCGGATTCTGGCGGCAACCAATCGCGACCTGGAACGATCCGTGGCCGAGGGCACGTTCCGCCGCGATCTTTTTTTCCGGCTAAACGTGCTGACGCTGAGGATTCCACCCTTGCGCCAGCGCCGGCAGGACATCCCGCTGCTGGTGGCCCATATTCTGGAGCGCATCGGGCGCGACGCGGGAATGGAAAAGACGATTGCGGACGAGGCGCTGAAGGCGCTGCTGAATTACGACTGGCCGGGCAACGTGCGGGAACTGGAGAACTCGCTGGAGCGGGCGTGCGCGCTCACCAGCGCGAACGAAATTCAGATTCGCGATCTTCCCACCCAGATTTACGGCGCCCCCATGGAGGTGATGGCGATGAGCCCGCCAAGCCATGGCATCGTGCCCATGGCGGAACTGGAGAAACAGACCATCATGGCGGCGCTGTCGCAGGTAAACGGAGACAAGATGCTGGCGGCGCGGCTGCTGGGCATTGGCAAGACCACGCTGTACCGCAAGCTGAAAGAGTACGGGGCGCAAGTGAATTTGTAATTGGTAATGGGTAATTGGTAATTGCAAACCACGCGGCTCCCTGGAATCCAAATCGCCGATTAGAAATTATTTATTACCAATTCCCAAATCTGAGTTTTGGAGCGCGGCGCGGGTGCCGGAACGGGAGGGTCCGCAGAGGCTCGCCGGCATAACTCATTTATTTTCAGGCAAAAACGATTGGCCCGGAAGTTGCGAGTGGATCAACGTGATCCTTTTTGTGACTTCGAGCGTGCGGGCACCCGAATGCGCCGCAGCGCTGAGCCAGGCGACGGGCGAACGGGTCGTGGTGGCGGAAAGTCTGGCGCGGGCCGCCACGCTTTTGCGGGCGGAGTGCTATCTGGCCGTGGTGCTCGATCAGTACCTGCTCGAAGCCGAGCCGGGTGAAGTCGAGGCCGTGCTCGCGCACCTGGGCACCGCCATCCCGGTGCAGGTCAATCTGGGGATCAGTGGAATGGAGCGTCTGGTGCGCGAGGTTCGGGAAGCGGTCGAGCGCCGCCAGCGCGAGGAAGTGGGGGCGCGGAAGGCGGTGATGGGCAGGATGCACGGCGAACTGAATGGCACGGTGACGGCGCTGCTGCTGTCCAGTGAGTTGGCCCTGGAAACTCCCGGGCTGCCGGCGGCGGCGGCGGAAAAGATTGAGTCGGTTCACGAACTGGTGAAGAAACTGCGGAGGCAGCTGGAGAGCGGGGGCGCAACCGAAGAACGTAAACAGGCGGCAGGCGCCTAACGGTTCCGGCGGCGAGGGGATGGAAACGAAATCGGAAGCAGCGCCTCGGTCACGCTGCGAAAAGAGTCTGCTTTCGCTGCCCAGCCCCTAAAGGGGCGTCTGATTTCGAAGGATGCGGTATCGCTAAAGCGATCGCCGGATAGGAAGGCGGAGTTTTTCAGCGGCGTGTGGATCGCATTCACCCCGACCCTAAGTAACCTGCCTCCTTGCTGTAAACGGCAACGCTCTTGCCGATGACGTTCTAGTGAGGCAAAAGCCGGGATCATGAAATTCTTCAACCAACTGCTTTCTCCTGATTTCATGCCGCACGGGTTCGGCTACCTGTGGGATCCGAGGATCGTCTCTCCGATAATGGTCTCCCTGCGAAAGAGTAACGCCGTATGAACGACCGCCCCGAGCCTCGCCTGGTCAAGTGGCTGAGTGTCTTCGCCTCGACCACCGCCGTGTTTTCGGCGGTGGTTGGGCTGTCGGGCCTGGCGGGGTGGATCCTGCACATCCCAAGTCTCACCACCTGGGGAACGGCGCAGGTAACGATGGTGGCGAACACCGCCGCCTGCTTCGTGCTCATCGGCGTTTCGTTGTGGTTGCTGAGAAAAAGGGACAACCAGTCTTTCGCGTGGGCCAGAAAACTTGCCGCTAAAACCGCAGCGGCGATCGTCGGCATGGTGGGCTTGCTCAGCCTGGCGGAGCACCTTTTCAGACCGGACCTCGGCATCGATCAGTTTTTGCTCGTGGTGCCTCCCATGCTGCAAACTGGCACCGTACGCCCTGGCCTCATGTCCCCGATCACCGCAGGGGCTTTTCTGCTGCTTGGCGTTGCCCTGCTGGGGATCGACTGGAGAACGCGGCGGGGCGGGTGGCCGGCGCAGTTTCTCTCCCTCGCAGCCGGCGGCTTGGCGACGTTCGGTGTGCTCAGCTTTGCTTTTGACCCCCACATCTACGCTGCGCATCTGTCGCTGGCTTTGCCCACGGCTGTGACCCTCGCGGTTTTCTCGTTGGGGCTGGTTTGCGCTCGCACCGAATGGGGACTGGGAGCACTTCTGTGCAGCCAGAGCTTGGGCGGGAGCCTGGCACGCCGGTTGCTTCCCGCCGCCTTTATTCCCATGCTGGTGGGCTGGATCCGCTGGCGCATCACCGCCGCCGGCCTTTATTCCGAGTGGAGCACTGTGGTTTTGGCGGCATTGACCACCATGTTCCTGCTGGCTGGCCTCATTGCCTGGGCAGCCGTAGCCGTGTATCGCAACGACGTGGAGCGAAGGAAAGTCGAGGAAGCGTCGCACGTCAGCAAAGAGGAGTTGGACCGGCTCCTGAACCGGATCGACGAACCGCCAGCCGAGGGCCGATTGCGGCGGCAGGTAGCGGTGGGCTTCGTTGTGGCCGTGCTCTTGACGGGTCTTCTGGGCTTCTTCTCCTGGCGTAACGAACAACAAGCGGAGCAGGACGCTGATTGGGTCGCCCATACGCATGAAGCGTTAACCATGCTGGAAACCACAGTCAGACATCTGGTGGACGTGGAAACTGGAGGGCGTGGTTTTGCTCTGACCGGAAACGAACTATTTTTGGAACCTTATGAGACAGGAAAATATGCGCTCAGCCAGGATCTGCGCGCGTTGCACCTTCTAATGAAAGACAATCCCGAACAAGAACGACAATTAGACGTACTCGGAGAGCAAGCGAACGCCAAGCTCGAGGCCTCCAAAGCGCTCGTGTCCGCACGACAGAACTCAGGGACGGTCCCTACCCTGCTCGATCTTGAACAGGAGAAAAAGATCATGGATGCGGCGCGTATCACAGTCGAAGAAATGGAGGCCGAGGAAGGACGGCTGCTGGAGCGGCGTACCCGGCGCAGCGGCGCCGCGCGGCATTTGACCAGCTTCGTTATGGCGCTAGGTTCAGTCTTGGGGGTGGTCTTCCTTGCCATAGCGGGGTTCAGCGTCAGCCGTCAGACCAGCATCAGCGCAAGGGCCCGAGCCCAGGTCAATGCTCTGAACGCAGATCTGGAGTTGCGGGTGGCCCAGCGCACAGCGGCCCTGCAATCCGAGATCGCGGAGCGGACGA
>JBGPFV010000152.1:0-6498 GCA_041483535.1 Terriglobia bacterium
GATGAAATAGCGGTCGTGCGACACGAAGACTACCGTGCCCGTGTACTTCATCAGGGCTTCGAGCAGGACGTCTTTGGCGCGCAGGTCGAGATGGTTGGTGGGCTCATCGAGCAGCAGGAAGTTGGCGGGGTGCAGCAGCATCTTGAGCAGCGCGTAGCGATTGCGCTCGCCTCCGGAGAGGACGCCGATGCGCTTGAAGACATCGTCGCCCGAGAAGAGAAAACAGCCGAGCAGGCTGCGCAGCTGGGTTTGCGTGGAGGCGGGTGAGAGTTCGCCGAGGTCGTCGAGGATGCGCGCTTCAGGATCGAGTTCTTTGTATTGGTCCTGCGCAAAGTAGTCGGGTCCGACGTTGTGACCCAGCTTGTATTCGCCGGCGGTTAGGGACTCCTGACCGGCGAGCAGTTTGATCAGAGTGGACTTCCCTGCCCCGTTGACTCCTACCAGCGCAACGCGCTCGCCGCGCTCGATCATGAAACTTACTTTCTCAAATACCTTGTGTTCATTGATGCCGCGCTCGCCGTAACTTTTCGCGACGTCCGTGAACTCGGCGACGATGCGCCCGCTCGGCTTCGGCTGCGGGAAGGAGAAGTGGACCGTCTTCTCTTCTTCCGGAATCTGGATCCGCTCCATTTTTTCGAGTTCTTTGATACGGCTTTGGACTTGCTTCGCCTTGGTCGCCGTGTAGCGGAAGCGATTGATGAAGACTTCCAGTTGCTCGATGCGGTCGTGCTGCGTTTTGTAAGCAGATTCGAGCTGCTCTTTGCGCGCGGTTTTCGCGGCCAAGTATTGATCGTAGTTGCCGGCGTAGAAGTGGATTTGCTTGTTCCAGATTTCCACGATGCGCTTGACCGTGATGTCGAGAAAGTAGCGGTCGTGCGAGATGAGGACGAACGCGTAGGGATAGGTGGTCAGGTACTCCTCAAGCCAGTTGCGGGCTTCGAGATCGAGGTGGTTGGTGGGTTCGTCGAGCAGCAGCAGGTTAGGCTTCTGCAGCAGAAGTTTGGCGAGGGCGATGCGCATCTGCCAGCCGCCGGAAAATTCTTCAGTCTGGCGCTTCCAGTCGTTGCGATGAAAGCCAAGACCGGTGAGGACCTGGCCGACCTGGGCTTCGAGCGTATAGCCGTCGCGGGCGACGAATTCGTGTTCCAGTTTCTGGTAACGGTCGGCGACGTTCGAATATTCGGGGCCCTCGTGGTCGAGTTCCGACATGCTGCGGGTGAGCGATTCCATTTCTTTTTCGATGGCATCGAGTTCGGCGAACACCGACATGCACTCGGCGAAAATGGTGCGGCCGGTCAGGGTGAGGCCGTCCTGGGGAAGGTACCCGGTGGAGATGCCTTTGGCGCGCGAGATGGCGCCGTAGTCTAGCGACTCGCTCCCGGCGAGGATTTTCATGATGGTGGATTTGCCGGTGCCGTTCGCACCGACCAGGCCAATGCGGGATTCCGGCGTGATTAGCCAGTCGGCGTTCTCGAACAGGAGCTTGTGGCCGTAGCGCTTGCCGGCGCCGGAGAGTTGGATCATGATGTCTGTTTATCGTCTCATGAGAGAGTGTGGCGCGGACACTCCTGTCCGCGTGCCGAGCTTCGCTCGGCTGGACGGGCGGGACGCCCGTCCCCACACAAAAAAACTAGCGAGCCGCGGCCATGCGGGCTATGCCCAAGTGCTCCAGGGCGCGGTCGATTACCGTCTGGAGTTCGTGGGCGTATTTGACTTCGCGCCCCTTGGCCAGGATGATGCGCGCCTTTTCGGAGTCGAACCAGGTGGGATTGCGGTCGTTTTCCTCGGGGCGGCGAGTTTGGCGGACGTCCATCAAGAAAGCTTTGACCACATATTCCTGCACGCCGCCACTCTGCCAGAAGACGCCCTTGGAGTGAATGTAGATGTGGAAATGGCGGGGCTCGATGGTGCCGATGGCGCCCGCTTCTTCCTTGGCTTCGCGCTCGGCGGCCTGGCTGTGCGAGAGGCGAGGTTCGGGGGCTCCTTTGGGAAACGTCCACTTACTGCCGCCGTTGGTGTTGACCAACAGAAACTCGGCATGCGAATTCACCCTCCGGTAGCAGACGGCGGCAACCTGCAGGGGCAGCGCGAATTGAGAGACGCGAGGCGAACTCATGGTTCGCAGTTTACCGCAAAGACATTTCGGGAATGTTAAATAGCAACGAAAACTGTGCATCTCTTTGGTAACTAGCGGCCAGTTCTCAGTTCTTGGTTCTCAGTTCTGAGCAACCCGATTCCAAGGTAAGAACGACATCCCTACTGAGAACTGAGAACTGGGAACTGAGAACCGAGAGCTGCTTCCGAAGCTCAGACCGCTCAAGGCGGCTATTTTCTTGGGATCTATCGCGCGGCTGGCTATTAACACTTGGAACGTCTCTCCCATGCCTACGGGAGTTACCAGATGTTTGAGCTGGAGGGCCACCTTTGCCCGTTCTTGGGGGATGCGGCAATCTTCGAAGGCATCGGCAAACTGATTGTTCTCGCCAATGCCCATGAGGAATTGCGATTGTGTTCGCAGCTTTTCGACCTGCATGCCTTCTTGCTCGCAGGCGGCGGCAAGCGCGGTGAAATTGACGTGGGCGGTGAGGTCTTGTTCGCCGGGAGCCTGGTACGGGTCGGGGCTGGCGGAGTGATGGCGATAGGCCATGAGCGTACCGCGGTGGCGTCCGGCGAGTTGTTGGTTGCGCGTGTAACCGTAGTCAATGACAATGACCACGAGCAGGCCGGGTTCGTTGGCGCGCGCAATTTGCCGCATCCAATCCTGCGCCACGATGGGCACTTCGATGCGTTCGCCGGCTTCAGGATGGACGCCGTAGCGGTCAAGGAATTCCAGCTCTTCGGCGAGCGGTGGGAGCCAGGTTTCGTGCAGGCGATCATGGTCGAGCGCGAGGTGGAGTTTGCCGTGGTTGCTGAGAATCTCGACCGGGAGCGCGTCGAAGAATTCATTGGCGAAGACGATGAGGGGAGTTTCAGGCGCTAGGCTGCGGCTGGGGCCGGTCGGTCGTCCCTCCGGGACTTGGTCGTGTTCCGTTCGATACCCAGCGCTAAAGCGCTGGGCTAAGCTCGGTCGTTCCTCCGGAACTTTAGCCTTCCCACTATCGATGTGCTCGCGGAGAGTGTCTTGCAGTTTAGCTCGCAAGGTGGGCGAAGTCTCTTGCGCGGTGTAGGTGAGGGCGGCGAAGAAGGCGGGGAATTTCTTCTTGGACCAATCGAGCACATCGCGAGCGAATAAGCCGCGACCGGGGCCGAGTTCGAGGATTTCGATTTGAGTGGGGCGGCCGAGCGCCTGCCATATTTGGTCAAATTGCCGCGCCAGCAGGCGTCCGAAGAGGGCGTGAACGTCGCTTGAGGTATAGAAGTCTCCGGCTTTGCCGAATTGTTCAGCATTGGCGGAATAATAACCATGCGCGGAATCGTAAAGGCAGATCTGCATGTAGCGCGAAAAGGGGATGGGGCCGAGTTCACGGATTTCGCGCTCGATTTGTTCGCGGAGGGACAATCGGCTAGCTTTCCTGGCTTCGTTGTTTGGCAGGCATCGGGCTGCGGGGGACGGCGCGGTCCTGCGGGGTGCGGGTAAACATTTCCACGAAATAATCGTGCAGGGCGTCGTAGAGCTGGCGCTGCAGATGCCAGGCGAACTGGGGATGCTCGAGGTCGCGGGGATGAATCGGCAAAACGTAGGTGTGAACGCGGATGGTTGAGTTCTTGAGATCGATCAGAACTTCGATCGCGCCGTTATTTTCGCGCGCGGAAAAGGCGAGCAGCGGATGATCGTAGAGCTTGAGGTGTTCCTGAACCATCCCGAGTTTACTGGAGCCTGACACGCACCCATTCTACTTGGGCTGGACGACTTAGGCTGGACCCCACCGTAGGAATCATCACGCGGTCGCGGCGCTAGGCGGCCATGCGGAGCGAGTGGCGTTGTTCGTGAAAAGCGCGCTTGACCGCCGGCAGGGCGAGATAAAGGATCACGAAGACGTTGACGATCCCGAAAGCCAGCGGAAGTCCGTGCACGATAAGCAGGACCGGCAGTAGCAAAACGAGGCCGATCGCTGAAAGAAACAGGGTGAGCAGACGGGCCCAGTTTTGCATTCTTAGAACTCCATAGGCGGCGAGCAGGTGAACGGCTGCAAACAAAATAATCACCAGGCCGGCGAGGTGCCCAAAACCGGCAAAAAAGTGTCCGGTGGCATTGCCTTCAGCGGCGAGAGCAGCGAGTTTAGCGGCCAGCTTGACGAACAGCAGGAGTGACAGACCGAACAGCAGCCCGAGTACGCCACGGAGAATCTCATAAAAGCCGACCAGGGTGACGCCAAGTGGACGCATAAATCCCTCCTGTAACTTGCAGAGAAATATAGCACACGGGGAGCGGAAGGGCGCGAATTCGCGGTCCCGAAAGGCGTCAAGAGCGGTGAGGTCGCGGAAGCGGTGCAGTCGGACGGGCGGGGACGCCCGTCGCTCCATGATCTCTATTCGTAGCGCAGGGCTTCGATCGGATCCAGTCGGCTGGCCTTGATCGCCGGGAGCATTCCGCTAATAATGCCGACGAATCCGAGAATCATGGTGGAGGCCAGCAGGGTGGTGGAATCGATGGTGAGATGGATATCGCCTTCCGTGCCATTCTCCACGAATGCGCTCCACAGGGTAAGCGATCCGACCGACCACGAGACCATGTAAGCGAGCACCACGCCGGCAAGCCCGCCGAGAAATGTAATGGCCAGCGCTTCGGCGAGGAACTGGATCAGGATGTGCCAAGCGCGCGCCCCGAGAGCTTTTTCGACGCCGATCTCGCGGGTGCGCTGGGTGACCGAAACCAGCATGATGTTCATCAGGCCCACGCCGCCGATGCCAAGCGTAAGCAGGCCGATGAAGGCGAGCATTATCTTGATGCCTGTCGTGATCACGCGCAGGTCGAGCAGATCGGCAAAGACGTCGAAGACAAAGACGGCGCGCTTGTCCTTGGGATTGAATTCGTGGTGAAAGGCCATGGAGCGGCGGATGGCATCCGCGACTTTCTGGTGGTCGCCTTCGTATTCCATGGCGATAGCGCTGAGGTAATAAGTATTGGTAAGGTCGCTCATGGCGCTGAACGGGATATACACTTTGCCGTTCATGTTTTCGTCACCATTCTGGATAACGTGTTTGAGCACTCCGGTGACCTCGTAGGAAATGCCGTCGAGCCGCACTTTTTCGCCGAGCGCGTTCTGGCCGGAGAACAACTTTTTCTTAACGTCGGCGCCGAGGATGGCGACGCGGCCGCGCGTGTTTTCATCGAGGTCGGTGAAGAAACTGCCGTCTTCGATCTCCATGCGGCGCATGTGGGAATAGTAGGGATAGACTCCGCTGACCCCGTAACTACCGCTGCGCGTCCCATACGCGACGGTGCTTTGCTTGAAGGCTTCGGGCGAGATGCGCTTGAGCAGGGGCACCTCCGCCTGCAGGTAATCGAGATCGTTGACGGTGAGTTTGACCTCGCTGCCGGCCTTGGTGCCGCCCGCTTGCAGCGAGGTGCGTCCGGGAAAGATGAAGACCAGGTTTGTGCCCCAGGAGCGGAAAGCTACCCAGAGGCCACGCTCGAAACCGGAGCCGTACGCCAGTAGCAACACGACGGTCGCGATGCCCCAGGCCATGCCTAGCATGGTGAGGATGCTGCGGCGGCGGTTGTGCTTGAGCGCGTTGTAGGCCTGGCGGGCGAGTTCGAGAATCATGGTTAATTTCCCGTAGAGACGCGGCTTGCCGCGTCTCGACATTATCGCGCTGTCTGAGACGGGGCAAGCCCCGTCTCTACAGAAGGAGCTACTCCTGGCGCAAAGCCTCCACCGGTTGCAGCAGCGCGGCCTGGCGCGCCGGATAAAGGCCCGCGGCGATGCCGGCAAACGCGAGTGAGAGAATCGCAATTGCCGCCGACGAGGGAACGATGCGCGGCGTGTCGAATCCTTCGGGCGCGGGCAAAGCGGCGAGAACCGTGACTAATGCGGTGGTGATGGCTAGTCCGATGCCTCCGCTCAGAGCGGTCAGGAACGCGCCTTCCACGAAGAACTGGGTCAGGATGGCGCGATGGGTGGCCCCGAGCGCTTTGCGCAATCCGATTTCGCGGGTGCGTTCGGTGACCGACACGAGCATGATGTTGATGATGCCGATGGCGCCGAGAGCCAAGGTAATCACACCGACCACGCCGAGAAACCAATCCATGCCGTTGAAGATCTTGTCGACGCGCTTGTTGTCCTCGATAGTGTCCCAGTCTTCAAAGGATTCTGTCAGCTTGGGATCGAAGCCGTGCCGGCGAGCAATGATGCCGTGGACTTCCTGTTTCGCCGCTAAATCCCCGCTGGGCGTGAGCGGACGGTAGTTCAGGAATGAAATGGCATCTTCGCTGTTCTTCTCTTTCAGCCGGAACAGGTTGCGCATGGTCCCGATGGGAATGAAGATGCGCGCATTGGTGCCGTTGTTGCCGTCCTGGCCGACCTTGCTGACCACGCCGATAATTTCGAAGCGCAC
>JBGPFV010000153.1:0-6494 GCA_041483535.1 Terriglobia bacterium
CGCGCGGACAACAAAGCAGGTCCTTCGCTTCGCTCAGGATGACAAATCATACTTGAGATGACAAATCATAAGTGAGGCTACAAATTACCAATTGCAAATCGCAAATGACCCATTAGAAATCGCGAATTACAAATGACAAATTACAAATCACCAATATCACCAATTACAAATTCCCCATCGCTCTGCCCGTCCCATACAACACAACCGTAAACGCCATGGCCACGCCGAAGGGAATCTTGGTTGACTGCGGATCGTCGACCGAAAGCTCGGACCCGGGCCTCCGCAGGCTGAACAACGCCGCCAACAGATGTGCGATGTTCAGCAGTGTCCGTTTCAGCCGCCCTTTCCAGATCACCACGGCCAGCGCCATGACTCCCGCAATCAAAATCGTGCCCATCAGCACGGAAAGCAGTTGCCGTGGGCCGAGACAGGCTCCCAAGGCGCCGGCCAGCTTCCAGTCCCCGGCCCCCAGACTGCGGATCCATACGAACGGCAGCAGCAGTCCCAGGCCCAACGCCGTCCCCAGCAGGGCGGCTTTCAGTCCCGGCCCGCGGTAGAAAATCGTGTTGACCGCGACGCCAGCCGCCAGACCCGACACGGTCAGCCAGTTCGGAATCCGACGGTAGCGCCAGTCGAAAACGCCCGCGGCCATCGCCACCAGCAGCGCGGGAATCCAAGGGGCGAACATCCGCGGGACGACAACCCAGGGTCCAGATTGCATGATGATAACCGCTGGCAGACGGGCGCCTCCACACATTTTACTTACTGTACTTTAGGGCTTTCGCAGGCGGCACTCAAGGGGGAAGTTCTCAAGCTGCCAGAGGGGAGGGCGTTTCGCCAGCCTGCCGCCGAAGCCCCGCGCGAAACCGAGGGGGAAGTCGAAGGGTCCAGCCGAGCGGGGACGCCCGGCTCTCCACCACAGACTGCTAGCGGGGCACCGGAGCGGCGGCGTTTCGTTCCGCGATCACTTTCTTGGCATTGTCGGCCAGAGCGCGCGCTTGCGGCATCAGGTCCAGAGCCTTGATCACGTCCGGATCGGTTTCGGCCCGAACCTTTAAGCCTTCTTCCTGGCCAAAGCTATCGACGAACAATTCGCTCTTGATGTTGGAGCGCAGCCAATCGTCATTCTCCATCATCTCGGCTTCGGTATGGGATATTTTTTCATCGTCGAGAAATTTGCGGAAGTCCAGCAACACCGCATCGTCCACTTCAAAGTTCTGCGTAATTTTGTGCGCGATGGCGTAGTGCTTGGCAAAGTTAAACAGCGCGTAGTGCTGCAGCAACGACTCCTGGAACTTGTTGGACTTGTAAGGAGCCAGCTTCACGTCGGGAGTGATGCCGCCACCGCCATACACGGTGCGTCCCCCATCGGTGAGCTTCACTTCGTGGTTGGCGTTATTCTCGTCGCTCTCCCGGTTGTAGTAGTAATCGTAGAGAGAAAGGTTGGAGTAATCGCGCTGGATCAGGCGTCCGCTGGGAGTGTAGTACTTGGCGGTGGTCAGGGCAAGGCCGGTATTTTCGGCCAGCGGATACACGGTTTGCACCAGGCCCTTGCCGAAGGTGACTTCGCCGACGATGAGGCCGCGATCGTGATCTTGAATGGCTCCGGCGACAATCTCGGCGGCCGATGCGGTGCCGCGATTCACCAGCACTACGAGCGGATAGTCTTTGCCACCGTTGCCGTGGGCGGCCACGTACCGCTTTTCAGGAGACGACCGGCCGTGGTGGGAGACGATCAGCTGTCCCTTCTTTAGAAATTTGTCGGCCACGCCTACGCCTTCGCTGAGCAAGCCTCCGGGATTTTGCCGCAGATCGAGGACCAAGCCTTTGAGATCGCCCATCTGATCCAGCGCTTCGGCGACTTCATGCTCGGTGGTTTCCTGGAATCCGGAAACGTGCATGTAACCGATGCCGGGCTTGATCATGAAGTGCAGGTCGACGCTGTAGCGCGGAATCTCGTCGCGGACGACGGCGAATTCCAGGGGATGATCGGAACCTTCGCGCAACATGGTGATGCGGACGGTGGTGCCCTTCGGTCCCTTCAGCAGATCGGCCACGTCGGAGGTGCTCATATTGTCGGTGGGCTTGCCGTCGATGGCGGCGATAATGTCGCCCGGGCGGATGCCGGCGCGATAGGCCGGGGTGCCGACGAAGGGAGCGATGACGATGACTTTGTTATTGCGCGGGCCGACCGTCATGCCCACGCCGTAATACTTGCCGCGCTGCTCTTCCCGCAGGGAGGAGTAGGACTTGGGATCGAAAAAGTTCGAGTGGGGGTCAAGCTGGTGCAACATGCTCGGGATGGCGCCGTTATAAATCACCTTGTCCGGATTCACCGGGTCGGCGTAGTTCTCCTCGACCTTTTCATAGACTTCGGTGAACTGCTTCAGGCTGTCGCGGACGTCGGAATCGCTGCTGGGCGTGGTTGCCGGGCTGATTCGCTGCGCAAACAACATTCCCAGCAGACCAAACAGACCCAGCACGAAGACAATCAGGAAGAGAGAACGACGAGAACTACCGGCCATGTTTCAAAATCCT
Organism: Terriglobia bacterium; assembly: GCA_041483535.1. GTDB lineage: Bacteria > Acidobacteriota > Terriglobia > Terriglobales > Acidobacteriaceae > Acidiflorens. Next base: position 2,539 of record JBGPFV010000153.1, read on the forward strand.
CGGGCAGGGACGTGGAACGTCCCGGTGACCCCATCTGAGCGCAGTATAACATGCGAAAGCGCCTGGTTAGTTGGATGCTCGAATCGGCTGGGGGTTACCGTAGGGTGACGGCTTTTGGGAGTCTCAATACCCCCGTTTCTGGAACCGGTCAGTTGGACCAAGCACGGTGATAGGGGTCACAGTTTCGGAGGTCTACCCGGTGGGAGACTAGTACTGGCGACCCGGGGCGAGGCCCTGCGGGTTGATGATTTGCGCTTCAGGCGCCAGTAACCAATGGGGAGGGATTTATGCCCATCACCAAACAGCAAGCACTCGATTACCACAGCGGCGCGCGACCGGGAAAAATTGAAGTCACCCCCACTAAGCCTTGCCGCACCCAGCGCGACCTGAGCCTGGCTTACACCCCGGGGGTGGCGGATCCCTGCCTGGAAATCCAAAAGAACCCGCACGATGCTTTCAAGTACACCGCGCGCGGCAACCTAGTCGCGGTGATTAGCAACGGAACCGCCGTCCTGGGATTGGGAGACATCGGCGCTCTCGCCGGCAAGCCCGTCATGGAAGGCAAGGGTGTCCTCTTTAAACGTTTTGCCGATGTGGACGTTTTCGACCTTGAAGTCGACACCCACAATCCCGACGAGATCATTAAGCTCTGCCAACTGCTGGAGCCCACCTTCGGGGGCATCAATCTGGAGGACATCAAGGCGCCGGAATGCTTCTACATTGAGGAGACCCTGAAGAAGACCATGCAGATTCCGGTCTTCCATGATGACCAGCACGGTACCGCCATCATCTCCGGAGCAGCGCTGTTGAATGCGCTGGAAGTTGTGGGCAAGCCGATTGGCGGGGTTCGTCTGGTCGTCAATGGCGCCGGGGCGGCGGGCATCGCCTGCGCGGAGCACTATGTCCGGCTGGGCGTCCAGCGCGAAAACATCACCCTGTGCGATACCAAGGGGGTGATCTACAAAGGCCGCACTGCGGGAATGAATCCTTACAAGGAACGTTTCGCCCAGGATACCAAGCTGCGCACGCTGGCTGAGGCCATGGAGGGTGCGGATGTGTTCCTCGGTCTCTCCGTGAAGGGTGCGGTGTCGCAGGACATGGTGCGCTCGATGGCTCCCCGTCCCATCGTATTCGCCATGGCCAACCCCGATCCGGAGATCACTTACCCGGATGCCAAGGCTTGTCGTGACGATGTCATTATCGCCACCGGGCGTTCCGATTATCCCAACCAGGTCAACAACGTGCTGGGATTCCCTTTCATCTTCCGCGGCGCCCTGGATGTGCACGCGACCGCCATTAATGAAGAGATGAAGCTGGCGGCCACCCGCGCCTTGGCGGCTCTGGCCAAGGAAGACGTTCCGGACTCAGTCTGCCGGGCCTACGGGGTGGAGCGGCTGAAGTTCGGTCCGGAGTATCTGATCCCCAAACCGTTTGATTCCCGCGTGCTGATATGGGAGGCTTCCGCGGTCGCCGAAGCAGCCATGCACACCGGGGTAGCACGCGAACCAATCAACCTCGAACTCTACCGGGAGCAACTGGAGCGGCGGCTGGGCAAAGCCCACGAGATCTCGCGCATGATGATCCACAAAGCGCAACTCAAGCCCAAGCAGGTGGTCTTTCCCGAGGGCGAAAACGAGAAAATCCTGCGCGCCTGTCATAGCCTGCTGGAGGAGAAGATTGCGTTACCCGTCCTCTTAGGGAACCCAGCGGTGATCCAAGCCAAAACCAGTGAGCTTGGCCTGGATCTCGAGGGTGTCCGAATCGTTGATCCGGCACAGTCGGAACTGCGCGCGAGCTACATCCAGGAACTGTTCGCGCTGCGGCAGCGTCGCGGAATGACTTTATCGGAAGCCAGCACTCTGATCAGCAACCCCAACGTTTTCGGCTCGATGATGGTGCGACTGGGAGACGCGGATGCACTGGTCTCCGGCGTAGCCCATCATTTTCCGGATGTAATACGCCCCGCCCTTCAGATCGTACGCATGCGCGAAGGACTGCACAAGGTCTCGGGCTGCTATGCCATGATCACCCGCAAGGGAGACCTGTACTTCCTGGCCGATACCAGCGTCAACATCGAGCCCACTGCGGAGGACTTGGTCGAGATTGCGCTGTGCACGGCGGAGGCTGCCCGGCGCTTTGAGGTGGTGCCGCGGGTTGCCATGCTTTCCTTTTCGAGCTTCGGCAGCACGCAGCATCCGCTTTGCGAAAAGGTGCGCAAGGCCGTGGACCTGCTGCACAAGGCGGACCCCGCCCTCATTGTGGATGGAGAAATCATGGCCGATGCCGCGGTGTCTCCGGAGATGCTGGAGGAAATCTATCCTTTCAGCACCCTGAAGGGCGGCGCGAATGTCCTGATCTTCCCCGATCTCGGCTCCGCCAACATCGCGTTCAAGCTGCTGGCGAATCTTGGCGGGACAGAGACGCTGGGCCCCATCCTGATGGGGATGGCCCGGCCCGTGCATTTGCTGCCTCGGGGCGCGGAAGTGGAGTTGATCGTCAAGGTTGCGGCCATCGCCGTGGTGGACGCACAGGAAACCGAACATCCCAGCGGGAGGCTGGAGCGTAGCAAAGCAATGGTGCCAGCTACCTGATCCAGCCCTCGCGTGCAGCCAGCAAGTTGCGGGATCACCCGGCCTTGCAAAACCCCGCACAAGCAGTACAATTCGGGCGAATCGAAATTGCAGAAGAAACTCCTGTCTGAACGGGACCAGATCGCGACGGATCTGATCTGCCTTGTGGCACAACACCGAGATGGGATGGAAAAAGTAGTCGAGATCGGTACCCGTAGAGTTTATGGGTTCAAAACACTCTTGAAAGGAACGAAATATGAAATCATATCGTCTCGCATTTGCCCTTAGCGTGATCGGCGTTGTAATGCTGGCAGTGGGCTGCAGCTCAAATGAGAATAAGACGGCCCCCGAAACGCCGGCCGCCGCGCCGAAGAAAGCGGAACCCACGCTTTACAGCGGTCAGGAGGCATTCAATCGCATGCTCGGTCTGGCGTTGAAATGGTCGGCCGATGCCGAGCCGGCGCGGGTGGAATCGGTTCTTAACACGGAAGCCACCGGCCAAGGCGGAAAATCAACCGTCTGGCGAGGGTATTTTGTTTCGCCCAGCCGCCGGTCCACCAAGAGCTTCGTTTGCTCGGGAAGCCGTCTTCCCGATGCGCCGCCGTACGGAGTTTCCCCCGAGGGGCAGGAAGGCGCCTACAACGCCCAATCCGCCAATCTTGTCTTTTCCCACTACCTGCTGAAGACCGATACGGATAAGGCATTCGAGGTCGCGCAGCAACACGGGGGCGATGCCATCGTGAAGAAGGATGCGCAGCAGCCCGTCACCTACGTGCTGCTCAAGGACAAGAAGATGAACGTGCCCGTCTGGTTTGTCATTTACGGCGCGAGCGAAAAGGACCGAAAGGGCATCGGAGTGATTAACGCGACCACCGGCGGTTTCGTAAGCGCGGGTAAGTGAGAGCGAGGTTGCAGCGCTTCCGAGTCTTGCAGCCCGAGGCAGCCCCACTGCGAAGGGTGGGGCAGCCTCGCCACGAGCGTTGCGCGCACCCGGACTATCGTTCCCTGCTGCGCGATTACCAGTCGCGCGCGGAAAGGCTGTCGTTCGGCAAACACACTCCTCACCTGCTCAACGAGAGCCTGAGTTGGCATGAGCGTTACGTGCGCAGCGGACGCATGCGCCCTTCCGAATCGTGCTCAGTCATACGATGGAGCGACGGGCGTCTCGCCCGTCCCGCCGGGCGAGGACGCCCGGCACTCCACCGGCAATTCTCAAAAGAATCGTTGTATCCATCACGCGGTCACGATAACTAGGCCGCGACGGGGCGGGCAGTCTTTCTGCAGCGCCACAGGACTAACGCCAGGCCGGAGGCGATCAGCACCATGGTCGAGGGCTCGGGTACCGTCGGCGGCTTGTGATGGCGCTTGGGACGGCAGTGCTCGGAA
>JBGPFV010000154.1:0-6458 GCA_041483535.1 Terriglobia bacterium
CGGCATTTCCGCCTCCTCGCAAGCCGTTTTGAACCAGGCGGAAGCCATCGCCGCCGGCGACTTGACCCGTGACGACCTTAAAATCCGCACCCGGGACGAGTTTGGTGACCTCACCACAGCGATCAATACCATGAGTGGTGGCCTGAAACGAATGATCGTGGCCATCGCGGAAAATGCGGTTCGGATCGCCAGTGCCAGCGAAGAACTGAACGCCTCCAGCCAGCAGATCACCGCCAATTCCGAGGAGACCGCGACCCAGGCGGACGTGGTTTCGCGGGCGGCAGAACAGGTTACCCAGAACCTTCAGACCGTGGCTACGGGAGCGGAAGAAATGGGTACCAGCATCCGGGAAATTGCCAAGAATGCGACCGAAGCCGCCAAGGTTGCCACCTCCGCCGTAAAAGTGGCGGAAACGGCCACCGCCACCGTGTCCAAGCTGGGCGAATCCTCCACCGAGATTGGTCAGGTGATTAAAGTCATTACTTCGATTGCGCAGCAGACCAACCTGTTGGCGTTAAACGCGACCATTGAAGCGGCACGCGCCGGCGAAGCGGGCAAAGGCTTTGCCGTGGTCGCCAACGAAGTCAAAGAATTGGCCAAGGAGACGGCCAAAGCTACCGAAGACATTAGCCGCAAGATCGAAGCCATTCAGGCCGACACCCAGGCGGCGGTGGCGGCGATCGCATCGATCAGCACCGTCATCAACCAGATCAACGATATCTCGAGCACCATCGCCACCGCCGTTGAGCAGCAGAACGCGACCACCAACGAGATGTCGCGCAACGTGAGCGAAGCGGCGCACGGCAGCGGCGAGATCACCAGCAACATTGCAGGAGTAGCGGAGTCGGCGCAGAGTACGACGCGCGGTGCCACCGATACCCAGAAGGCGTCGCAGCAACTGGTGGAGTCCGCCACCCAACTTCGCCATCTGGTCGAGCAATTCAAGATCGGCGCCACTGACCTCGCTCGTGGGAACGGCGCGGCAACGGCTCCAGCGCAGAGCAGGGGTGCCCATGCCGGCAGCTAAGCGAAGCACGCTCTGGCGGGGGGTTCCACCCGGGAGCGTTTCCCGCAGCGCCCGGTTCTCCCCATCGTGAAACGGACAAACGCGATTTCCTATGGCTCCTATTCGTATTTTAGTGGTTGACGATTCGGTGGTGATTCGCAAGATGCTCTCCGACACTTTGGCGGAAGACTGCGCGCTCGAGGTTGTCGGTGTGGCCAGCGACGGACGAATTGCCCTGGCCAAGATTCCGCTGCTCAAACCCGACTTGATCACCCTGGACCTCGACATGCCGGTCATGAATGGCCTGGAAACACTGGAACAGGTGCGCAAGTCGTACCCAAAATTGCCGGTCATCATGTTCAGCGCGCTCACCGAGCGCGGGGCGGCGGCGGCCCTGGATGCGCTGGCCCTGGGAGCGTCCGACTACGTCACCAAGCCGGGCCATCCCGACCCCGCGCCTGCCAGCGACTACATTCGCAGCGAACTGATCCCGAAGATCAAGGCGTTGTGCGGCGTCGTTTCGCAGGATGCCCCAGGCTTGGCCCCGCCTCGATCCGCATCGAAGCTTCGAGACCGTGCCAACTGGCGCATCGACGTGGTGGCGATCGGCACTTCAACCGGTGGTCCGAGCGCCCTCGGGGAGGTCTTGCCGAAGATTCCCCACGACTTTCCCGTCCCCATTGTGGTGGTACAGCACATGCAGCCGATTTTTACCCGCCAGTTGGCCGCGCGGCTTTCCAGTCGCTCCGCCATTCGCGTACAAGAGGGTAGCGCCAACGCCATTCTCTCCCCCGGGGACGCGTGGATCGCGCCCGGAGATTTCCATATGAAAGTGATCCGCAAGGGCGCGAACTGGCGTCTGCATCTGGATCAGAGTCCGCGAGTGAACTTCTGTCGCCCGGCGGTCGACGTGCTGTTTCGCTCGGTGGCGCGGGCCTATGGCGCTAACGTGCTCGCAGTCGTGATGACCGGCATGGGCGCCGACGGCGCGCTCGGAGCGCAAGAGATTCGCGATGCGGGCGGAGATGTCATCGTCCAGGACCGCGCCTCGGCCGTGGTTTGGGGGATGCCGGGCGCGGTGCACTCCTTGGGACTCGCCGATGGCGCCTATCCTCTCCATCGCATAGCGGCGGAGATCACGCGCCGGGTGCAGCAAAACCGTGCCCCCGGCGTCCCGCTTGAGGTCGCGAATTGTTCCTCCCTGGAGCCTCCCGCAAAATGATGATCAGCCCCCAACTTGCCAAGCCGCAGTCTTATCCGATCACGGGCGGTGAGGCTGTGGACCCGCTGTACCAGCAAATCCGCGACCTGGTCTACAAGATCTCGGGCATCTATAAAGCGGACGACAAACTTTACCTGTTGGCCGACGGCTGCGGGCGGCGAATGAAACAGGGGGGCGTGCGGACGCCACGTGAATATTGGGACCGTCTGACCGCGTCCTCGAATCGGGATGCCGAACTCAGGGAACTACTCAACGAAATCACCATCGGAGAGACCTGCCTGTTCCGCAGCCAGCCGCAGCTCGACGCGCTGCGGAAAGTCGTCCTTCCGGAAATCGTGGCGGAAAAAACCAAGCAGATCACCAGGAGGTTGCGCATCTGGAGCGCGGGCTGCTCCACCGGGGAAGAGTCCTATACGCTCGCCATGAACCTGCTTGAGGAAAGCGAAGGTTTACTCAAAGGCTGGAGCATCGAGATTCTCGCCACCGACCTCAACGACCATTCCATCGATACCGCCAAAGCCGGCATTTATGGCGACTACGCGCTGCGCAACACTACCGACTTCTACAAGCGGAAATATTTCACCGTGGTCGATGAGAAAAAACTGCAGGTGCGGCCGGAAGTGAAAAAGCTGGTCACCTTCAGCCGTCTGAACCTGCAGGACGACACCAAGATGCTGTTCATGAAAGGCATGGATGTGATTTTTTGCTGCAATGTGCTGATCTATTTTGACGGTGCTTCGAAGTCCAGGGTGATCCGGCATTTTTTCAGCAACCTTAATTTTGGCGGCTATTTCTTTCTTGGAACCTCGGAATCGCTGATGAAATTGAACGACCAGTTTCACCTCATCCATTTTCCGGGAACCATCGCGTACTGGAAACCATCCCTCAGCAGTGGAAAACTATGAAGCCATCCACGACAACGACGACGACCACGACGGCAACGATCCGGGAGCGCGTGCAGCGCATCAAAACCATGCCCGCCATCCCGGCCGTCTTTCTGCCCCTGCTCAAGTTGTTGGCCCGGGATGAAGTCGACGTGGAGGAAGTCGTGCGTCTGGTGTCCTACGACAGCGCCATTGCCGCGCAATGCCTGCGCGTCGCCAGTTCCCCCTTATTCGCCATGGCCCAGCCGCCCAAATCGATTAAGGGAGCGGTGATGAGCCTCGGCCTGCGCCGGGTGGAAACCATTATTCTCACCTGTTGCCTGGGCCAGGCATTTCCGTCCAAGAAGTGGGTGCTCGATCCGGTTGTGTTCTGGCGGCATTCGCTGGGGTGCGCGATGGTGTGCCGGAAAATCGCCGAGAAACTGGCCGGCGCCGATCGGGAGAAGGCCTACACCGCCGGCCTGATGCACGACATCGGGTTCATGGTGAACTGCCTGGTTTTCTCCAAGGAATTCGCCCCCGTGATGAAACGCGCCTGCGAGGAGGGCCTTCCACTCCACCAAGTGGAACAGGCCACCCTGGGGTTTACGCATTGCGAGACCGGGCGCGCCCTGGCGGAAAAATGGGAACTGGCCGACGATATCGTCGACGTGATCAGCCATCATCATGACATCGAGAACAGCCAAAAGGCGCAGCCCCTGGTGGCCCTGGTGCACGTGAGCGATCTTCTGTGCCGCATGCGGGGCATGGGTTACGGATACTATGAGCGGCAAAAGGTAGACTTGATGGCCGATCCCGCATGGGCCATTCTGCAAAAGAAATACCACGATCTCGAAGGTGTGGACCTGGTGCGCTTCACCTTTGAACTGGATGAAGCGGTCGAGGCGATTCATACCCTGGTGTCCATGATATTCGGGTCGACGCCGGAGCGCCCTTGAACCCCTCTTCTAGTTCTCGATTTGCTGCAGTCAGGAACGGGAAGTGCACGGCTTCACAGGCTGCGCAAAAACTCGCTGTAGAGACGGGGCTTGCCCCGTCTCGAACTGCCTGATAATTTTAGCTCGCGCGGGTTTGGGAAGGGCACGGCTTCAGCCGTGCCGCCCAGCAGTTGCAAAGGGTTTCGGCTTTAGCCGCCGAGGGCGCGCACAACACCATCGCGAGAACCGCTCTAACCGCCGGCAATGGCGCCCAGGATGACCAAGGGTTCCGCCCCTGACGCGACCGCTTCGGGAAGCAGCGCGTCCGGCGGTTCATGGGACAGATCCTCCTCGCAAGCGAAGAACCGCAAAAACGCCCGGCGCTGCAGCGTGACCTGGTCGCGGATGGTGCCGCGTAGCGTCGGATAGCGGGCCTCGAGCGCGTCGAGCACCGAGCGCTGCGTGATCGGGCCCTCCACCTCGAGTTCCACGTCGCCGCCCACGCACGCCAGCGTTCGCAGATGTTGCGGTAGCATGACTCGGATCATATTGGAAGTCATCGTCAGATAGCCCCGGAGGGGCGACCGAACTTAGCCCAGCGCTTCAGCGCTGGGAAAAGTGGGAGATTTGACTCCAGTCCCGGAGGGACGACTGAGTTCTCACGCACAATCCAAAGCCCTGTGCTATCGGGCTTCTAGCAGCACGGCTGATACCGTGGCCTTCCACGAACCTCGCCAGCGCTGCCTCCGACACTCCACTCACCCCAGCGTCTGCACCTCCACCGAAAGCACCGCTGGCAAATCCCGCACAATCGGATTCCAGCTGTCTCCCGCATCGGCCGAGGCGTACACCTGCCCGCCCGTGGTCCCGAAATACACTCCGCACTTATCCAGCGAATCCACCGCCATCGCGTCGCGCAGCACGTTGACGTAGCAGTCGCGTTGCGGCAGGCCTTTGGTCAGCGCCTCCCACTCGTTGCCGCCGGTGCGGCTGCGGTACACGCGCAGCTTCCCTTCGTGCACATAATGCTCCGAGTCGCTCTTAATGGGGACGACGTAAATCGTCTCCGGCTCGTGCGCGTGCACGTCGATCACGAAGCCGAAGTCAGTCGGCAGGTTGCCGCTGACTTTGGTCCAGTTATCGCCCGCGTCGTCCGAGCGCATCACGTGCCAGTGCTTCTGCATAAACAGCACTCCAGGACGCTTCGGGTTCATGGCAACGTGGTGCACGCAGTGGCCGACCTCGGCCGTCGGGTTGGGGATGTATTGCGAGTAGAGTCCGCGATTGATCGGTTTCCAGGTCTTGCCGCCGTCATCGGTGCGAAACGCGCCCGCCGCTGAAATTGCAATCCATATCCGCTGGGTTTCCGGAGTACGAGAGCTGGGATCGAGAATAATGGTGTGCAGACACATGCCGCCCGCGCCCGGCTGCCATTTGGGACCGGTGCCATGACCCCGCAGTCCGGAGAGTTCTTTCCAGTTCTTTCCGCCATCGGTCGACCGGAAGATGGCGGCATCCTCCACGCCCGCGTAAACCGTGTCGGGATCGGTCAGCGACGGCTCCAGATGCCACACCCGCTTGAACTCCCAGGGATGTTGCGTGCCATCGTAAAACTGGTGTGTGGTGAGCGGTTTGCCGGTTTCGGCAGACACGTCATAGACGAACTTGTTGCTCTCGGCTTTGGGCCCGCCGTCCGGAGTGGTGGTCGCCTCGCCGGGAGGCGTTCCCGGCTGGTGCCAGGTTTTGCCGCCGTCGTCGGAGCGTTGCATGATCTGCCCAAACCATCCGCTGGTCTGCGAGGCGTAGATGCGATTGGGATCCGCGGGCGATCCTTTCAGGTGATACATCTCCCAACCCGCGAAGTGTGGACCGCTGACCTCCCATTTTTCGCGCTTGCCGTCCGACTCCAGAATGAATGCGCCCTTGCGTGTACCTGCCAGAACTCTTACCTTGCTCATTCCGCCTCTCCTTGTTGAAACAATTTGCCGAGACTCAAAAGTGAGCCTGCGTCCCCGAGCCGCGGTCGCGATCGTGCACCCGAGACCAGGCTCACCCCTGCACTCACGGTCGAGTTCTCAGGCTGCCTTTGGAAGCTGCGGGCGCATCTGCTTCATGAACTCGCGCATGGCGGCGATGTGACCAGGAGAGCGGCTTTCGATCCAGACTTCGTATCGCTGCGCCGCCTTTTCCAAGTGCGCGAGGAACTGCTTAGCCACAAACCGCTCTCGAAACTGTGGGACGACGGGCTTGACGCGCTCCCAAACCCCGAAGAATTCGCCACTGGTCTCAAAAAAGAGGTCTTCGTGGAGCAGTCCGTGATTGACCATCGCGCAGGCTTGCTCCCAATAGCTGAGCACCATCATCACGAGCGCGCCGGTTTCCGTTCCGGGCGCCGCGATTCGCATCGAGTCCTCGAGATTGTCCACGAA
>JBGPFV010000155.1:0-6444 GCA_041483535.1 Terriglobia bacterium
AGTTCGATCTGCTCAAGGGCCCGAAGGGGTTCCAGGCGGGCAACGTCACGCGCGCGGCATAAGATTTCTCCGACCAGTTCGCAAACCCTCTCAGCGAAGTCGAGAGGGTTTTTTAATTGCTTTCTATTTTTCCACCGTCTTCATATCCAGACTCTTCCACAGATACCAGCAGGCGATCGAACGATAGGGGATCCACGGCTTGGCGATCTTCTCCATCACAGCGGGCTTCGGCCACTTGCGTTTCTTGTAGTGCTTTTTGATGGCGGCCTGCACGCCATAATCGCCGACGGGCAGAATATCCGGACGCCGCAAGGTGAACATCAGGAACATGTGCGCCGTCCAGACGCCGACGCCCTTGACCTGGGTGAGATGCGCGATCACTTCTTCTTCCGGCAATTCCGGCAAGCGCTCGAACTCCAGCAGGCCAGCCGCGGTTTTCTCCGAGAGATCGCGGAGATACGCGGTTTTCTGGCGCGACAGCCCTACGCCGCGCATTTCGGCATCCGTCAGTTTGAGAATGCCCTTGGGCGTCAGCGGATCGCCGGCCAGAGCGGTGAAGCGATTGAAGATGGTCACCGCCGCTTTGCCGTTCAACTGCTGATAGAGGATCGCCTCGGCCAGGGCGTGAAACGTGGGTTTGCCAAACTGCATGCGGAACGGCCCCACGCGTGCGATAATCGCGGCCATCACAGGGTCGGATTTCTTCAGATGGTTGATCGCTACCTGGTGGTTCGCTTTGCGCATCGCCTGATGCCTCCTCGACCGGAAGGGAAATAAGTTTAGCACATAGGCGAACAGACAGCGAATTTATGGGCTCTGGCGAACGCGCGCTATCGCGCCAAGTGAAACGCTCTTACCCATGGCACCAGATTGGGCAGGAGATCACCGGCAGCGTGCACGATAACCAACACGGCGAAGTTCTTCGTTCGCATCCACAAGACGCCGAGGAAGAGACCGGCAAGCGAGGTCAGCACGATCGAGTACCCGACCGCCATGAATAGAGAAGGATGCGAGCCTAGACCTTCCTGCGTGGCTGCGGGACGCAGGAAGAAACCGGGTGCGTGGACTAATCCGAAGAGCACGGTTGCTACGACCAATCCACCCCAGGGCGAGCGCAACGCCACGGCAAGTCGCTCCTGCAGCAACACGCGAAAGAAGAATTCCTCGACCATTCCAACTTCCACCGCCATCCAGACAAAGCTGAGGGGCGCGGCCACGACTAGCACCCATATTGGCAAATGGGCTCCCCGAATGTCGCGCAGGCCGCGGCCCAGGAACGATTGCATAAGAATGACCGCCAGCGACATCCACAGTGCAGGACGGAGTCGGCGCCACTCCAGTGAAGCCGGGATGAGTTCCGCGATCTTGTAGTGCCCCAATGCCGATATGATCGCTGCGGGTAAGGCTACAAATGTCAGCACCTTCACACTCAGCAGCACGACCGAGTGCAATGGTTCAGCCCCAATGCGGGCCACGCGACCGAATCCCGATACGAGCACCCATGCGATCGCCACCAAATACGCTGCCAGAACCACAGTTTCAGTCCCGGGCTTGTGCACTACATTGGGCAGGGCCGGCACTCGATGCGTGACCAGCATGGAAAGCGCAGGGAATATTACACCGAGAATCAAGAGTGCGGCGATGGCCTCGCCAACCTCGAACCCCTCAAAGGTCCGCAGCGATATGAGAACTGCCGCCCAAAGGGCGAAGTAGGCGCCGACGTATGTTCCGGGACGGTTGGATAGGGATGAAGCGGAACTGTCCATACCACGGCTATACGTGCGCCGCCGGGTACAGGTTCCGCTGGCACTGACGCCAGATACGGCAGGGAATCATGGATCGAGCGGGTGGGGAGTATTCACGACGGAAAATGGAAGTGCACGTCGTGCCGGGAGGCGACGGGCGTGCCGTCGAGCGTGGCTGGCTGATAATGCCAGCGGCGAAGCGTGGCCTCGATCTTTTCGTCGATCCCGTGGCCGATCGCCTGCACAATTCTGGTTTCGACGACGCTGCCCTGGGAGTCGATGGTGACTTCAATCACAACATCACCCACCAAGTCCCGGGGAAGCCCGGCGCGGTCCACCGGAGGGTCGGGATACACGACGGGGTACGCGACGTGGACTTCGTGCCCGGTAATCGGACCGTCAATCATGGTGCCGAGGAGAGATCCGGCGTGGGAGTTGTGGTCACCGCCTTCCGCATCGGCAGCGGCAATGACCTGCTGAGGCTCGAGCGCACGCTTGGGCACTTGAGGTTGCGGTGGTCGGGGCCGCGGTTTGCCGGCAGGCTGCGGGAACCGCAGCTTGGCCGCGTCTGGGGGAGGGCTATCGTTTGCATCCGGTGCCAGATAAATCAGTTTGTAAGTGTGCGAGCCGTCCCCATCAGCAAGCCATGCGGGGCCCAGGTCGATTACCCTGGGATTGTGGAACACGATTGTCGCCAGCAACGCCAGGTGTGCGGCCACCGACACAACTACCGAGCGATGGCGCGGCAATCCCGAACTCGCCGTCTGCAGACCAGTAAACACAACACTCCCTAGCTTACTGGATTGACGCGCAGAATGAGAAAAGGTTTCGAGGTCGAAGTAACCGCCGCGTGGCCCTGCCCAGCGCGTCCCCGGCGATGAGTAGGATGCCGCCAGTCCTACGCCCCGGCCTGCTGCTCGGCCAGGTCGCCGATCACGGGCAGCTTGAACATCTGTCCCTGATAGGCTTTGATCACCAGAATCAGCCAGATCACAAACCCCGCCAAACTGATTAGCGGCCACAGCAGCAGTGTTGCCCAACCCAGGAACGGGATGTGGCCGATGAATGCCAGACCGATCCAGAGTACGGTCCAGGCGATCGCAAAGAAGAGGCATTGAAAGGAATGGAAGCGGACGAAGCGCTTCTTGTTAAACGGCTCCAGCACCAGAAACAGAATCGCCGGGATGATGGTAACGTAGGCCAGTGCGCCCGCCAGGTTATCGGCGAGTCCGGCGGCGGCGGGTGCAGCCGCGATTGCGCCCGCACCTTGGGCGGCGGCACCGGCACATTTCGGACAGCATGCTCCATCCGCGATCTGGGTTCCACAGGTTGGACAAAATGGCACAGGAGGCCTCCTCTGCAAGACGACAGGCAAGTTACCAGAAGGCTCGCCGGAGTGCAATAGCGATGGGTCGGGCGTTCGTCTTTCCCCGACTGCCCAGGTGCCACTATCATTATCATTTCAGGTGCGGAATTCTGAACCGGCGGAGCCAGAATCGCCTCCGCTATTCGACGTCTCTTGAAAGGCACTGATGATCACCGTTGTTTCGGGATTACCGCGTTCGGGCACATCCCTGATGATGCAGATGCTGGAAGCGGGCGGGCTGCCGGTTCTCTCCGACGGCGAACGCAAAGCCGACACCGATAATCCGAAGGGCTATCTTGAGTGGGAGCGCATCAAGCAGCTTCCGAAAGATCCCAGTCTGATAGCGGAGGCTGAAGGCAAGGTAGTGAAGGTTATTTCGCAACTGATTCTGTCGCTGCCCCCAGACCACGAATACCGCGTAGTCTTCATGCTGCGTCCGCTGCCCGAGGTGCTGAAGTCGCAGGACGAAATGCTAAGGCGCCGTGGAAACACGGATTCGATCAGCGACCCATCGGCCATCGAAGAGGCCTTTCAGCGTCACTTGATGGAAGTCAATCAATGGTTCGCGGACCAGCCGAACATGCAGGTCACACGTGTGCATTATCACCGAGTGCTGCGTGAACCGAAGCCCGTTTCTGAGGAAATAGCCGCCTTCTTACAGGTCCGGCTCAACATCGACGCCATGGTCCGCCAAGTCGACGGCAGCCTGTATCGCAACCGTATGAAGAAGTAGAGCAGCGTCTGGACAAGCCGGCTATTCGGACTTGCCTGGCGGCATCCAGCGGTCGATTGCGACCAGTAACCGGCTTGCCCCCAGGAACGGAACGCATCGTCCAGAGCCTCCGACGGCTGTTCCTGATTGGCGAGAATGGGGGCGGGAAATTCAGATGCCGACTACCCCGTTCGTACTGGCGGGAGTGCGAAACCGATCTTGGTTCGGCGACGAGATGGCTGGTTCATAAGCTTCTTGATGACGTGAAGAATTCCCTGGATCGCCCCATCGTGCCTCCCGAGGTGTTCTTCCAATTCTTCAATTCTGGCGGCCAGTTCTTTGTTTGCGGCCAGCATCTCCCGTAAGCGGACAAAGGCGCGCACCACAAAGACACTCATTTCTACGGCCTGTTCCGAATTGAGTACCGTTGCCGCCATGATTGCACCATGTTCGGTGAAGGCGTAAGGAAGCGAGCGTCGGCCACCACGGCCAATGTTTGAGGTCGCAAATTGCGACTTCAAAGATCGGTTCTCTCGGGGAGTGAGCTGGAACATGAAATCGGCAGGGAATCGCTTACGGTTGCGTTTTGATTGTTCGTTCAAGCGCTTTACCGGGACGTTGTAGAGTTCGGCCAACGCGGTGTCGAGAATGACCCTCTGGCGCCGCAGAATGAGGATTCGGAGATCAATCGAAACCGCGGCTGCCTTTCGGCGAATACGAAATGTCTGCCGCTCTGGCTGGGGTTTTAGCGAACGGATTTGCATCCCGTCATAGTAGCGGTCAGAGCCAGCCATGGCTGTGATCAATGGGCGCGCCGAATGTGATGAAAACGAAGGTCGGCCTTGCGGTACTCAGCCGAGGAAGCGCACAGAACTCGAGAACGAATCTTTGCGGTCGCAATTTGCGACCGCAAACAAGAGTTACGTGACGCTAACTTCCGTATACGTGCCGTACACCTGCCGCAGCGCTTCGCAGATCTCGCCCACGGTGGCGTAGGCGCGGACTGCGTCGACGATGTAGGGCATGGTGTTGACGTCGGAAATATTGCCGTTGTTGCCCGCGGTCGGAGTCTTGGCAGCGGCCTTCTTCAGCGCATCGAGCCGGCGCTGAACTTCTTCATTCGAGCGGCGGGCGCGCAGGGCCTTAAGTTTCTTCTCTTGAGCGCGGGCCACCGATTCGCCGATGTAGAGAATATTCGGCGAACCTTCTTCGATCACGAAATCATTCACGCCGACCGTGATCTTTTCGTTGGCTTCAACCGCGCGCTGGTACTGGTAACTGGCCTCGGCAATTTCTTTCTGGGGATATCCGCGCTCGATGGCTTTGACCATCCCGCCCATGCGGTCGAGTTTCTCGAAGTAATCGAAGGCGCCTTGCTCCATGTCAAGAGTTTGCTTTTCGACGAAGTAGCTTCCGCCAAGTGGATCGACGGTCTGGGCCACTCCCGACTCGAAGGCAATGATCTGCTGCGTGCGCAAGGCGATGCGCGCGGCCTCTTCGGTGGGTAAGGCGAGTGCTTCGTCGTAGGCGTCGGTGTGCAACGACTGCGTGCCGCCGAGCACGGCTGCCAGTGCCTGCAGAGCGACCCGCGCGATGTTGTTCATGGGTTGCTGCGCGGGCAGCGAGACGCCGGCGGTCTGGCTGTGGAAGCGCATCAGGCGGGTGCGGTCGTTCTTCGCGCCGAAACGGTCCTTCATCAGCCGATACCAGATTTTGCGCGCGGCGCGGTATTTGGCGATCTCTTCGAAGAAATCGTTGTGTGCGTTGAAGAAGAAACTGAGACGCGGTCCGAAGTCGTCAACCTCGAGCCCTCGGCGGCGCGCCCACTCCACGTATTCAACGCCGTCGTAGATGGTGAACGCGAGTTCCTGCAGCGCGGTCGATCCGGCTTCGCGAATGTGGTAGCCGGAGATAGAGATGGTGTTGAAGCGCGGCGTGAACTTCGCTCCGAACTCGAAAGTGTCAATCACCAGGCGCATGGAGGGCGCGGGCGGATAGATGTATTCCTTCTGCGCGATGTATTCCTTGAGGATGTCGTTCTGAATCGTGCCGGAAATCTTTTTCCAGTCGGCGCCCTGCTTTTCCGCTACCACCAGGTACATGGCCCAGAGCGCGCTGGCCGGTGAATTGATGGTCATCGATGTAGTGATTTGGTCGAGAGGGATGCCGTCAAACAAAATCTCCATATCTTCGAGCGAGTCGATGGCCACACCGCACTTGCCCACTTCTCCTTCGCTGGCCGCGTGATCGGAGTCATAGCCCATGAGCGTGGGCAGGTCGAAAGCCACCGACAGTCCTCCTCCGCCGTGTTCGAGGAGATATTTGTAGCGCTGGTTGGTTTCTTCGGGCGAGGCGAAGCCGGAGAACATGCGCATCGTCCACAGCTTGCCGCGGTAGCCGGTCGAGTGAATGCCGCGCGTGTAGGGCGGTTGGCCGGGATAGCCGAGGTACTGATCGTAATTCCAGTCGGCGGGGAGATCGGCCTGGGTGTAGAGGCGTCGAATCGGCCGGTTCGAGATCGTGCTGAAACGCGCCTGGCCGTGCTCGTCGAGATTGGTGCCGGTCGGAGCGCCAATCGGTTTTTCTGGAGCCTTGTCGAGCGTGGGCGCCAGAGTCTTCTC
>JBGPFV010000156.1:0-6370 GCA_041483535.1 Terriglobia bacterium
CAAGAAGGCTGCCCAGCGGCTGGCCAAAGAAGATGGCGTGTCTTTGAACCAATGGATCGCGGTAGCGGTAGCCGAAAAAGTTGGAGTGGTGGAAACGGCGGCCGACTTTTTCAAAAAGCGGGCAGGCAAGTCCAGCGGCCAGGGACTCATGAAGTTTCTGCGCACAGCTCCCAAGGCCGCGCCCGAACCGGAAGACACGCTCCGCTAGCTACGGTCAAAATCCCCGCCTTAGCATAGCTGGGACGGGGCACCCTCCGGATTTCGGGAAAATCGGACAAAGGTGGTACTGGAAGCTACCGGCCCGAGTGGTTTGCCTCCGGCTGATATACCGTCCAGCCCCTGGCGATCGCAATCTCTTTCAGATCCGGATTTGGGTTGACGGCGAATGCGTGGTTGGACATGGCGAGCATCTCGCGGTCCCAAATCGCGTTGCCAAACGCACAATCGGGCGGGGACTTGAGCGCAGATCGAATCGCCTCGGGTTTGCCGGGCCCGCTGGGAACTCGAATGAGACGGTCGGTGATGATGCCGTTCTCGATCGCTACTTCGGCGGCCAGAATGCGATTTTGCGGGATGCCGAAGCAGCGCATGGCGGAGCGGATGATCCACTGGTTCGAAGAAGAAACCGCCCAGACGTTGCATCCGGAGCCGCGCAGGCGCTCGACCAATTCGCGCATCTCCGGGAAAATGTTGGGGGCGATGGCCTGAGCAAAATAGGCGTCGCACGCCTGCTGCACGCCTTCCTCCCGTAGTCCGCAGTGCATCGTCACCATTTCTCCGCACATGACCTCTTCGGCGACCTGGCCCGCTTTGTAGTCGGCGTAGCGCGAGCGCGCCCAGTCTGCAATTTCAGCCGGCACCAGACCTTGCGCCAGTTCCCAGGAGAAAAATCCTTCTCCGGCATCTCCGGACCAGAGCGTGCCGTCGCAATCAAACGCGGCGGCCAGCGGTTTGAGGCTCAGTACCCTTTCGATGAATTCGGTTTGAGCGGATGTGCGTCGGGTCATCGGAATATAAATATCAATAGTGGGCCTAGGCAGGAGTTAATTGGATGGCAGAAGCTGCGGCGGCAAATTCAAAGCAGCATACTGCTCCGGCGTATCCACATTGAGCGCTACGAAGGGATCGTCCACCGAAAGGTACTCGATCTCATTCTGGTGCGCGTGTTCGACGTCACGCGCATTCGATGTTTCCGGAGCCTTCAGAAAGGCTTCCAGCATCTCCCGGCCCAGCAGGATGGGATGCCCATGTTTTCCCTGGTATTCGGGAATCACGGCCCATTTCTTTCTTGTCATAGATATAGCCAGTCCGAAAGCCGCTTCGAGCGCTGCAATCGTTTCCGGCTGCACCGGAGGCCGGTCCACGAGCGTAACCATGGCGGCATCGCGGCCGCGGTTCAGAACCTCCTGCAGGCCGACCCGCAACGAACTGAACTGCCCGCGCGCGGGATCGGGATTCACCACCAGCGACGCCCCATTGGCATACACGACGGAGGCCAAAGCGGCTTCATTCTTGCCGGCCACCACCAGCACCACATCAACGTGGGAAAAGAAGAGACGTATGGCTGCGGAGAGGAACGTGTCACTGGTTGCCAATCCCGCAGCCGAACCTGCGGCCCGCGGGGGCCACGGCAACAGCGCTTTGTCGCGCTCCATGCGCGAGGACTCGCCCGCCGCCAGAATTACTCCACAGAAACTCGGGGTCCGCCCCATGAAGGCACGATAACAAACTGGTGCAACTCTGCCAAGGACCGAGGTCACGGCGATGCGCTAACGCTCTGCTTTAGCGGAAGGTTGGCAGTTTGACCAAGTCGTCGTGCGGGACTCGCTCCAGCGCGTGTCCAGCCTTCCTCCAGGCGGTCAGGCCACCTGCGATCACGAACACTTTGAATCCGAGTTCCTGTATTTGCCGCGCCACCCGGGCGCTCGTGGCTTCGCGCGCTCAAGTGCAGTAGAGATAAATCTCGCGATCCTTGGGCAGGTTTTTGACTTCTTCGATAAGGTTGTTGGGTTCAATACGGATCGATCCCGCGATACGTTCGGAGTCGGCATCGTAGTAGCCGTGGCTGCGAACATCGGCGATCAGGAGGCGTTCGGCCGCATCGGACGCCACCCTTCGCGCGAGCTCTTCCACCTGTACGCGTGGGATCGCGTCGAGCAGCCGGTACTTGCGGTAAATCCAGATGCGATAGACGACATAGGCGGCGAGACCGGCGCCGAAGATGACTTCAGCGGCAAAGCCGGCGGAGCGCAGTCCGCGCGTGATGGCGCGCAGCGCGTCACTGAAGAGGTATCCCGCGAGAGAGTACGCGCCCACGTACAAAGCCGCGCCGATTGCGTCGAATTGCAAGAAATCTCCCAGGCGCATTTTCATGCTTCCGGCCAGAGGCGGAGACATGGTGTTGATGCCGGGGATGAACTTGGCAAAAAGCAGCGTCTGCTTGCCGCGGCGGTAAAAATACTCCGCCGATCGCAGAATGCAAGTTTCCGGATTCGCCGAAAGCCGGCACAGAAATCCCAACAACGCCCATCCGCTGACTCGGCCCGCAAAGTAGAGCAAGACATCGCCCGCGACCAGCGCCAGCAGAGCTATGCCGAACACAAGATAGAAATGAAGATTTCCATAGGCGGCGACTGCGCCAGCGGTCAGGATGGCGAGCGCGGCAGGCAGCGGAAGGCCGACGGCCTCGGCAAAGCACACCACTGCCAAAAACAGGTAGCCGTGATGCGAAATTAATGAGAGCAAGTCGTTCATGGGGCGAAGGGTTTGTTCAGTATACCAATCGCGATGCGCTACCCCGCGTGACTGATACCTCGTATCTCATCTCGCGGGGGCGGGAAAACTCCTGCTACAGTGGTACGACTTCAGGAGGCGCCTTTGTCAACCCAGAGCCGGCGTTACATCAATCTTCCCAATCGCCCCGCAGGCCTGCCTTTCAGCGACGCCGTGCTGGTGGGCGATACCCTGTACCTCTCCGGACGAATCGGCATTGACCCGGCCACGGGCGAGGCTCCCGCAAGTATGGATGCCGAGATGGATCTCTTATTTAATGGCTTCCAGGCTGTGCTCCGCCAAGCCGGCATGACCATGGACGACCTGGTGTGGGTGCAGGTCTACTCGCCGGATGTTTCTTTGTGGGAACAGTTCAACGCGGCGTATGTGAAACGGTTCTCTCGCGAGTTCCCCGCACGCGCCTTCCTGGGGTCGGGCACGCTTTTGAAAAAGGGACGCTTTGAGATGCTGGGAATTGCGGTGAAGAGCTAGATAGGGCTAGACATTTTTCGGCATCACTGCGCGGTGGGAAGACGGATACGCAGTGTTTTGGTGGCCGGCGCCCGAACTACCGGGTTTATGAATGGTTCGAGGCTGTGCTAACGTTGCCAGCGTGAGCGCGACCAAGCGTATTGCCGTGATTGCCGGTGACGGGATCGGGAAAGAAGTCATCCCGCAGGCTGTAAAAGTCATGGAGGCCACTGGTGCCGCGGTCGAATTGACGACGTTCGACTGGGGAGCCGACCGCTATCTCGCCGACAAAGTTACGGTCCCGCCGGACGGCTTCACGACCTTGGCCCGGGATTTCGACGCCATCCTCGTCGGCGCTTTTGGCGATCCTCGAGTGCCCTCCAACATTCATGCGAAAGAAATCCTGCTGGGCATGCGCTCCAAGATGGACCTCTACGCCAATATCCGGCCAGTTCGGTTGCTGGACGCGTCGCTCTGCCCGCTGAAAGGCATCGAACCCAAAGACCTCGACTTCGTCGTGATTCGCGAGAATACCGAGGGGGTTTACGGCGACCTTGGAGGAGTTTTCAAGCAGGGAACGCCGGACGAAGTTGCGATCCAGGAAGACGTCAACACGCGCAAGGGAGTCGAGCGCATCATCCGCTACGCATTTGAGTACTGTGCGAGCAACAAGAAGCTCGATGGTTCGCCGCGGCGGCGAGTGCTGATGTGCGACAAATCGAACGCTATGACGCACGCCGGAGGACTGTGGCAGCGCGTGTTCAAAGAAGTCGCGGCGGATCACCCGCGGATCGAAACGCAGCACATGTACGTGGACGCGCTCGCCATGCAGATGGTGCGCGATCCGCGCGGGTTCGATGTCATCGTCACCAACAACATGTTTGGCGACATCCTCACCGATCTCGCCGCGGGATTGCAGGGCGGGTTGGGGATGGCGGCCAGCGGCAACCTGCGTCCAGGGCATACTTCACTGGGGCAAATCGGGATGTTTGAGCCCGTGCATGGTTCAGCGCCACCGATTGCGGGGAAGAACATCGCCAATCCTTTCGGCGCGATTCTGACGGCGGCGATGATGTTGGCGCATCTGGGCATGGCCGGAAAGGCGCAGAAGATTGAAGCTGCGGTGCTCGAAGCGGTGCGGCAGAAAAAAACAACGGCCGACATCGGCGGAATGCTGGGGACACGCGAGGCGGGCGGGTGGGTGGCGGAAAGGGTCACCAGTCGCTAAGAACCGCGAGGCCCCAGACCATTATTTCAAAGCAGAGGAAACATGAAGTTCTGGAAGTCCGTCTTAGTTGTCCTGTTAATCTTCTTGCTGATTTGTGGGGCGTGGCCGCAAAGCCAGCCGCAGACCCAACTCGCCCAGCCCCCCGCGGGGGAGGGCGCCCGCGCCACACAAGAAACCATCGTCTCGCCCAAAGAGGCGAAGGAACTGTTTCGCTCCGTCGACGAAATCCTGCAGTTTGCCAGCCAGGACACAGGCCTCCCCATCCAGCACAAGGTGAAACGCAGGCTGACCAAGCGCGACGAGGTGCAATCCTACATCGAGAAGAGCCTGAAGGACGACAAGGACGCGAAGCGGCTGGAGCGGTCGTCGGCGGTCCTGAAGAAATTCGGATTGATCCCGCGAGACTTCGACCTGTCCAAGTTTCTGGTAACCATGCTGCGGGAGCAGGTGGCGGGATACTACGACGTCAAAGCGAAAACCGTGAACCTGCTGAACTGGGTGGACGCAGAACAGCAGAAGCCAGTGCTGGCGCACGAACTGACGCACGCCCTTCAGGACCAGTCGTTTGGGATCGAGAAATGGATGAAGGAATCGGCGGAAAACGCTGATAACAAAAAGAATGACCCAAGTCCCGCTGACATAGTGAATGACGAAGAATCGTCGGCGCGGCAAGCGGTAATCGAGGGGCAAGCGATGGTAGTGTTGCTCGACTATTCGCTGGCGCCGACCGGGAAAACGATGCTCGACGTGCCGCAAATTGT
Organism: Terriglobia bacterium; assembly: GCA_041483535.1. Taxonomy (GTDB): domain Bacteria; phylum Acidobacteriota; class Terriglobia; order Terriglobales; family Acidobacteriaceae; genus Acidiflorens. Next base: position 5,233 of record JBGPFV010000156.1, read on the forward strand.
CGAAGCACTGAAGCAGGGCATGCTGGTGGGAACGGCGGATGCTCCGGCGTTTCGCGATGCTCCGATCTTTTTGAAAGAGGAGTTGACCTTCCCCTACCGCTACGGACTCGACTTCACCGCCGCCCTCCTGCAAGCGGGCGGAAAGGAACTGGCGTACGCGGGCGCCTTCAAGGATCCTCCGAAGACAACGCGCGAAATCATGCAGCCGAAGACCTATCTGGCGCACGAGAAGTTGGAGTCGCTGAAGATGATCGACATGGAGAAAGACTTCAAAGACTACGATCCCTTTGATATCGGCGCGATGGGAGAGTTCGACGTTGATGTATTGGTTGAGCAGTATGCGGGCGGGGATGCGGCCGGCGCGATCTATCCGGAGTGGCGCGGCGGGTATTATTTTGCCGGCAAGCGGAAGGGGGATAAGTCGGCGCCGATCGCATTGCTGTACGTTTCGCGCTGGTCGAGTGCGGCGAAAGCGGCGGAGTTTGCGGCGGTGTATGCAAAATCGCTGGCCGAGCGGTATCGGAAGCGGCAAGGGCTTGGTACGGATGGCAAAGTTGCGGAAGATGCTCCGCCGGCGGATTCCTGGCGAACCTTGCGCGGACGTCATTGCTGGCTGACGGAAGAAGGAGTGGTACGGATCGAAGTCCGCGGCGACCAGATCCTGATCAGCGAAGGCTTGGATGACGCGACAACGAAGCGTGTGGAAGCGGATTTCTGGCCGGCAGAAGAATCATTGGAGAAAGCCGCGCCCGCGAAGCCATGAGTTTCCGTCTTGTATAATCGGCAGTTCTGAGGTCAGTTCAAACTCAATCGGGAGCGCACTTGCAGCAGGCAGAGATAGGCATTATCGGCGGCAGCGGTCTGTACCACATGCCGGGTTTCAGCGACGCGCACGAGGTGCAGCAGAAGACTCCATTCGGAGATCCCTCGGACGCGTACATTCTGGGAACGCTGGAGAGCCGTAAGGTAGCATTCCTGGCGCGCCATGCCCGCGGACACAAACTGCTGCCCAGCGAACTGAATTTCCGGGCCAACATTTACGGCTTTAAGCAGCTGGGAGTGGAACGCATCGTTTCGGTCTCGGCCGTGGGGTCGCTGAAGGAAGAACACAAGCCGCTCGATTTCGTCATCCCCGATC
>JBGPFV010000157.1:0-6369 GCA_041483535.1 Terriglobia bacterium
CACGCCGAGAAAATAGTCCATGCCGTCGAAAATCTTGGCGACGCGCTTGTTGTCTTCGATGGTGTCCCAGTCTTCGAATGATTCCGTAAGCTTGGGATCGAAACCGTGGTGGCGGGCAATAATGCCGTGGACTTCCTGCTTCGCCGTCAAATCCCCGCTGGGCGTGAGTGGACGGTAGTTCAGGAATGAAATTGCGTCTTCGCTGTTCTTCTCCTTCAGCCGGAACAGGTTGCGCATGGTCCCGATGGGAATGAAGATGCGCGCATTGGTGCCGTTGTTGCCGTCCTGGCCGACCTTGCTGACCACGCCGATAATTTCGAAGCGCACGCCGTTGAGCAGGATGGGCGAACCCACGGCCGGGCGTCCGGGGAATATGTTTTTCAGAAGCTCCCAGCCGACGACGGCCACGCGGCGCGTTTCGGTGTTGTCCTGATCGTTGAACCAGCGACCCGGACCGACCGGGATGGTGCGGATCTGGTTGTACTCGGGCGCGATGCCGAAGACCTGGCCGTTGGTGGAGCCATAATCGCTGACCGCGCGAATGTCCTCGCGGTTGAGCACAGGAGAAACATACTTGAGCGAGCGAGCCTCGCCGCGGATGGCGAGGTAATCCTCATACGTGAAATGGTAAGTGCGGCCGGACTGCATGCTGCCTTCGAGGGCGGGAATGCGGCCGGGGAAGGTGAACATGATGTCCTGACCGAGATTCTTTAGTTGCTTGGCCTGTCCGCTGCGGAAGCCCTCGCCCAAACCGACCAGCAGGAGCAGCGACCCGACGCCCCAGGCGATGCCGAACATGGTGAGAAACGAACGCAGCTTGTGGGCCCAGAGGGTGGCCAGCGACTGGCGAACGATTTCGATGAGCATCCGCATATTCGTAGTCGAGGGGTGTCCCCGCAGGACGCCTTACGGGCAGGCGAAACCTGTACCCTGCGCTCTGTTAGGTAGTACGGGATTGGGAGCGGCGCGGTTCCCCAAAAAGAGCACACCCCACCGTATTGTCTAGACGCGAGAAGCGCCTCGCGGGTTAGCGGCGACGAGGATCGTGTGGTGACGGGGCTTTGCCCCGTCCAGCGGGGCGAAGCCCCGCCACCACACAGTCTCGAAGGCGCCTCGATTTAAGTCCATCCTCCTGCTCACCGCCAGGCGTGGGGCACGTCTAAGACGCCAGCCAGGGGTGGGCCGCGATCCGTGGCCCGTTTGAAAACATCCGCGATGGATGCACATTGAGAATCTCGAAGGAGGAGTTCCACCATGTTTCGAGCAGCTCTACGAGGATTCCTGTTCTGCCTGCTGATGGCAGCCATGTCGGGTGTGAGCCCGGCGCAATCGTTCACACTCGATCTGCCCCTGCAGAGCCAGCGGGCCGAGATATCACAACGCATCGGCATCACCGATATCACCATCAACTATCACCGGCCGCTGGTGAATGATCGCAAAGTTTGGGATGGCCTGGTTCCCTACGGCAAGGTGTGGCGCGCGGGGGCGAATATCAACACGACGATCACGTTCAGCGATCCCGTCCAGATCGAAGGCAAGCCGCTCGACAAGGGCACCTACGGTTTGCACATGATCCCGAACGCCGATGAGTGGACGATCATTTTTTCGAAGAATTCGACTTCGTGGGGATCCTTCACCTACGACGAAAAAGAAGACGCGCTGCGCGTGACGGTGAAGCCCAAGGCCGCGGATATGCACAACGCCCTGACCTACGACTTCGATCAACTGCAGAAGGATTCGGCAGTGGTCGAACTGGAATGGGAGAAGATCGCGGTCCCGTTCAAGGTCTCGGTCGATGTGCACGACGTGGTCGAGGCCAGCCTGAAGAAACAGCTTCGTAACCTTTCCCAATATACGTGGATGAGCTGGGACAACGCGGCCAATTACCTGCTCGCGGAAAAGGTCGGCCTGGACGATGCTCTCACCTATGCCAACAAGTCCATCGAGAATGAAGACCGCTACGACACGGAGATGACGAAGTCGCAAGTCCTGAAGGCGCTCAAACGCAAGGACGAAGCCGCCACCGCGGAAAAGAAGGCGCTGGAACTTGCCGGCCCGCTACAGCTTCATCAATACGCTCGGCAGTTGCTGGGTGAAAGGCGCAATGAAGAGGCCTACGCGATCTTCCGCGAAAATGCGAAGAAGCATTCCGACCAATGGTTCGTGCATACCGGACTGGCTCGAATGTATAGCGCGCAAAGCAAGTTTGACGATGCGGCGAAGGAAATGAAACTGTCGATGGCAGCAGCTCCGGACGACCAGAAGAGCTACCTCGACGGACTGGTGAAACGGCTGGAGGCGAAGCAGGATATCAATCAGTAGGCGTTTTGCGGTGCGAGTGGTCAGTTGGTGGACGTAAGTGTTCGCTGCGGATGGGCTGCGGGTTCGGTAGGGATTCGACAGCCCTCGCCATTCATGACAGGCGGCTAATCCCTGGGAACCCGTCAAACCCGGAATCGAAGGTCAGGATCTGCTCGATTCCATGATGTTCCATGACCGCAAGGTGAACGGCGTCACGGGCAGAGAGATGCCGATGCCCCAGAACAATCTCCTTAGCACGCTCAACGGCGGCCTGATCAACCTCCAGCACTTGATCGACGATTCTGAGTAGCGCGTCAAAAGCTGGCTGGATGGCGTCGCGGCGGTTGATCGCGACGTAGCGGTGCAGCATCTCTTGAAGCACTTCGGCATCCGTGACCAAGCGCCGGCGCTCGCTGACCAACTTCTCGAGCCAGCGTTGCGCGTCACTCTTGTGCGGATGAGGCGCACCCACGAGATACATCGGAATGTTGGAGTCGACCAGAATCACGGTTGCGCGCCGGTAGCGTATCCTCTTTCGATCTCCGCCAACATGACGTCGATATCACTGACGGGATAGTCGTATCGTGCGGCGGCGCGAATAACTTCGAGTTTCTTGCCGATGTCGCCCAAAGGCTCCCGGCGTCGTGCCCGGGCAAGCGCTTGACGGACCCATTCCGCAATCGACATCTGGCGCGAACGCGCCATGCGCTGGATTTCCCGGTAGTCAGGGTCTTGCAAAATCACTTGCAGTCTCTTAGACATGCTATGAGTTTAATTGACTCATCATCATGAGTCAACAAGTTCTAAACAAATGACTCTATTACCTTAAGTCGACGTATTCCGCGCTGCCAACGCCTCCTCCTAGTATATGGAACGCTTCATCGCCGATCATAGCGTGGAGGCGGCTGGCGATGATGAGGGATCCTCTTTGATCACCACCACTTCCTTGCCCATGCGCTTGGCGACTTCGACGACAGCGGCCAGCGTGTCGTCATCGGTTTCGAGCGCGCGCACGATTTCGACAAGTTTCATCTCGTACACGGGATTGAAAAAGCGCATGCCGACGCACTTCTGCGCGCGATAGGTGACGCTGGCGATCTCGGTGATGCTGAGCGAGGAGGCGTTCGAGGCAAGAATCGTGCCGGGACGGCAGAACTTGTCGAGCATGATGAAGATTTCCATCTTCGATTCCATTTCCTGGGGAACGGCCTCAATGACGAGATCGGCCTGGCGCGCCGCTTCATCGACTGAACCGGCATACTCGAGGCGGGAAAAAGCGGCGTCGGCGTCGGCGGATTTGACTTTGCCGAGTTCGACGGCTTGGTCGAGATGGGCGCGGATTTCCGTCTCCGCCTTGCGCAACGCGTTCGGCAGAAGGTCTTCGAGAATGGTGCGATAGCCGCCGAGCGCGGCCGCGTGCGCAATGCCCCGGCCCATGATGCCGGCTCCGATGACCGCCACGGTGCGGACTTCGGTCACTATTATTTATCCTCTTTGCCCGCCTGGTCTTTGCCCGCCAACTCCAGGTGCTGCAGCACGCTCTCATAGCTGGGTTCGGACTTGCGGATATATTCGCCCAGGCGGGCGCACTCCTCTTTGGTCATCGCCGGGATGCTGGCGCTGATGCGGCGCAGGGTGGTGGCGATGTCGTCGATGTAATTCATGAGGCGGATCAGTTCTCCAGTGGCGGGCATGAAGGCTCCTTGCGTTTTCCCCGGCGCGTCGGCGGATTCAGAATCGGCCGCCGCAGCCAGGGGAACTATTCATTGTTCAACATGCGGACGGATTTGGCAAAGGAGGACAGCGCTCAAGTGGGCGTGGTGGCCATTCACTTATCGGTGGAGCGACGGGCGTCTCGCCGTCATGCCGGGCGGGACGCCCGGCTCTCCACTGGCAGCGCTGGCGAACCAATCTTCAAGAACAGTTGTGGCCCCGGATTGGCGGGTCGGGTCTCCGATCGACTCAGGCCGTCCACTCCTCATTGGCGGCCGCTGGCAACGGCTGGGGCAGGCGGTCGGAGACTTCCGCGAGCGTTGCAAGTTTTCTTGCCACCTCCGGACGCAGCAACTCCGCGCCAAAACGCCAGCGCCAGTTCCCTTCTCCGCGACTGGGCACATTCATGCGCGCATCGCTTCCGAGACCAAGCACATCCTGCATCGGCACTACGCAGAGGCTGGCCACGGAATTGGACGCGGCGCGAATCATCGCCCAATTGACGCCATCGTCACATCGGTCTTTATCTTTATCTTTATCTTGATCTTTACATCGACCCAGGTACGCTTCCACTTGCTGGCGTTCGTATTCGGTTGCGCCCGATTCCCACCAGCCGAGCAGCGTGTCGTTGTCGTGCGTGCCGGTGTAGACAACCTTCTCGGTAGTAAAGGTGTGCGGCAGATGGGCGTGCGCGCCCAGGTTGCCAAAGCCAAATTGCAAAACGGCGATGCCGGGAATCCGCAGGCGTTCGCGGAGTTCATGCACGTCCGGGGTGATGTAGCCAAGATCTTCGGCGAAAAACGGCAGCCCGCCCAGAGCCTCACGCAACTTCACGAATAAATCGTCTTTCGGACCATCGACCCAGCGGCCATGAATCGCGGTCGGCTCGCTCGCCGGAATCTCCCAACACTGCGAAAATCCGCGAAAATGATCGAGGCGGATGTAGTCGAAATTGTGCGTGGCCCAGCGCATCCGGTCGATCCACCACGCGTATCCCCGCTCCCGCATCACCTCCCAGCGATACAGAGGATTGCCCCAGCGCTGGCCGTCTTTGCTGAAAAAATCCGGGGGCACGCCGGCGACGACTTCGGGATCGAGTTCGGAATTCAGGCGAAACAGATCGGGATGGGTCCAGACATCGGCGCTGTCGAAATTCACGAAGATGGCGATGTCGCCCACAACGCGAATGGAACGTTGGGCGCAATAGGCACGAAGCGCCTGCCACTGTTCGAAGAAGAAGAACTGCACGGCGCGGCGGACGTCAAGCTCGTCGAGCATTTCCGCGTGCGCTTTCTCGATCGCGACCGGATCGCGATGCGCCAGTCCGCGGGGCCAGCGGTTCCAGGTTTCCAGATGGAAGCGCGCGCGCAAACCGTCGAACAGCACGAAGTCGTCGAGCCACCATTGGTTTTGGCGGCAGAAGCTTTCGTAGCGCGAGCGTGCATTCGGGGCGGCGGAGCGCACGAAATTACGCGCCGCTTCAAATACCAGGGGCAGCTTGTGGTGGAAGACCGACAAGTAATCCACGGGTTCGACGCGGCTGGCGAGGGCGTCGACCTTGGCGCGGTCAATCCATCCGCGATCGGCAAGGCGCTCCAGGCTGATCAGCAACGGATTTCCGGCAAAGGCCGAAGTGGAAGAGTAGGGCGAGGCTCCGTAACCGAGCGGGCCCAGAGGCAACACCTGCCACAGACCCTGCCGCGCGGCGGCAAGAAAATCCGCGAAGGCATACGCCGACGGACCAAAGTCGCCGATCCCGCCGCGCGAAGCGAGCGAGGTGGGATGAAGCAGAATTCCGCTGGCGCGCGGGAATGACATGCAAATTCAGTTCTCAGTTAATGTAGAGACGGGGCTTGCCCCGTCTCACTCCGCAAAAGAAGACGCGGCAAGCCGCGTCTCTACGGAAAATTAGCGTCCTTCCGCGACTGCGCTTCCAGAACGACCGCCCGTATCCGCTACGAGCCTTCCTGCCCAGCTTTCCGGCTCAGGTTCTTCATTTCTTCCTGATTGACTTTGAGCCGGTTCGACTTTTCCATGTCCTTGCGCAGGTTGGTAACGAAGAGTCCGAACAAATCGTTCTGCTTGGCTTCGAGGAGCGACTGGCGAATTCCGCCCTTCTTCTCGGAGAATTCCTGATCCGTGGGCGCCTGTCTTTCGAGAAGCTGAGCGACCACGCCATTGCCGCCGGCAGTGATCGGTCCGCTAATCTCGCCAGGCTGCAGCGAGAAGATCGCGCTCGCGCTGGACATCGAGCCGATGTCGGGGACCTGGCCATCCGGCAGCACCAGGTCGCTCGTCTTCACCGTCGCGCCCAGATCCTTGGCAGCTTTCTTCAAATCGTGCCCAGCCTTGGCG
>JBGPFV010000158.1:0-6340 GCA_041483535.1 Terriglobia bacterium
CGCTGTCAGAAACTGCGCCTGCAGGTCCTGAATCGCTTGGGCTACAACCACCGGCTGATTGGTTGCGTTGAGAACCGTGCCTCCGATCGGCGCCCCACAAATCTGAGAAATATTCACTTGGTCGGCGGTGACCGAACTCACTACCGATCCATCCGGAAACAAGACGGAGGTTGCCGGACAAAGCGTCAGGCTGCGGTTGAATTGCCCGTTCGACAAGCGGTTGATGCGGTCCTGATACGCGTTCTGCAGCAGAAAGTTGTCATAAAACATCCCGGCGCTCGCCCGCACCACCATCCGCCCATTGTGTCCTGGATCCCACGCCACACCGAATTGCGGAGCAAAATTCCAGTCCGGCTGATTCACGATCTGGCCGAGCGACTGATGCGTGGGGCCCGGCGGGACCGCGTTCGGAAGCAGACCGAATTGATCGAGAATCAAACCACTGGGGCACGGTGGAGTGTTCGCGATCTTGGAGTCAATCAAAGCCGAACACGGCAGCGACGGCAAGTCGCTGTTGTTGCGCCCGGTGTCCCGAACATAGTTCACGCCAAAGCTGATGTTCAGGTTCGGAAACAAACTGAACGTGTCGCCCAGGTAGCCCTCGATGCGTGTGTCAAAGTGTCCGCCGGTCGAGCGATTGAAGGCCGAGTTCTCGCTGAAGTTTCCGAGGCCATTGAATATAGTGACCGTGCCCACCGGATAGTTCAGCGGATCGTCGGCCGCGCCGCGGGGATCGCCCGGGATAAGCGGCACCAGGCTCGGGTTGCCATTAATGGCATTGATGACGTCGATTCCGTTCGAACTGGTTAGCGACGCATAATTTCCCGGCGCATAAAAATCTCCCTGCGCGATGCGATGAAGCGCTCCTCCGAAACGTATCGTGTGATTCGCCCGGTAAACGGTGTTGCTGTCGTAGCGCCCGAAAAGGTCGCGCTGAATGCTCTGCCGCGGACCCGCCACGCTCTGCCCGAATGCCGCCGATCCAATCTGCAGGTGCAGCAGAGGCGCCCCCGGCACCAGCGTCGAAGCGCTCAGCGCCGGGTTGATGGCATCGACCATCTTCTGGTAGCCGAAGCGCGCGCTGTGCACAATCCGTCCCCGATTCCAATCCATTCCAAACACCGCCGCCGGAACGTTCAACTGATTGCGAAAATTCGACTGGCTGTCGGGCGGCCCAATCTCGTTGGCGTTGTCATAGCTGAGCCGCACGAACCACTTCATGTTCTCGCTCAGGTTGTAATCGAGCCGCGCCGTCAGCATGTTCTCGCGAAAATAAGCGCTCCGCAGAGCGGTTTGGTTGAAAACCCCTGAAGAAGCCTCGGACGCCGTTGGCAAAATCAAATCCTGCGACGCGATCGGCAACACTCCATCCTGCTTCGTGCGTTCCCCGGCAAGAAACAAGAACGCCTTGTCCTTAATCACCGCGCCGCCCGCCCCAAATCCATACTGCTGCCGGCTATATTTCGGACTCCCCGACGGAAACCCCGCCAACCCAGCGACCCGGTCGCGCAGATTTCCAAACAGATCGCCGTGCCATTCGTCTTCGCCCGAGCGCGTCGTCACCCGCACCGCACCACCTGCGTTCAGCGACTGAAACAGTTCCGGGTTGACCCGCGAGACGATCACTTCGCGCACCGCATCCGCCGGCAAGTTCAGGGTGGACGCGCCCCGGGTCTCATCCATGGACTCGACTTCATCCACGTCGTAGTGCGTGGTGCGTCCCAGTTGGCCATTGATCGAGAGGGATTGGAATCCACTCTTGCCCGGTTCGAAAATCCTTCCATCCACCGCCTGCACACCCGGCTCCAACTGTCCCGCATTCAGATAGTTGCGTCCGTTAATCGGCAGGCGGTCGCCGACCTCGCCATCGAACTTGCTCTCCAGCCGCATCGGCCCGGGATTGATCCATTCCAGCTTGAAATCCGCCGTGGCCGCCGCCGCCAGCGCCACTGTGACGCTGGTTTCGACCGGTAACATGTCCCGCCCTTCCACCCGCACCACATAAGCGCCGGGCGGCACCGCCTCGGAAACGTACGCCCCGTCCTTGCCGGAGCGCGTCACGCCCTTGGTGTCGGTGGCCGCCGAGCTGTACAAAACTCGCGCCCCTTCCACCGGGCTCCCGACGTCATCCCGCACCGTGCCTTGAATGGTGCCGGTGGTCGGCTTTTCCGGGGCCTCTTCCTGCGCCCACAACGAAGCCGTAAGCGACAAAAGGGTGAACGCGGCAACCACGAAGAGCAATCGGCCGATGGGAATGAACAGAGAACGACGAGCAAGCAAGCCGGAGCGATCCAACAAAATGCCACTCTCCTGGGGGCAGAACCTCAAGTAGAACCGGGAAGCGATTCCGCGTCTAAGGGTCTAGTTTTCCACTGCAATGATTTTCGACTGAAATCGAATAGAACAGTTTACTAGATGCGCCCACTTCCCCGGGGCGATGTATGCGTCTTTTATACGGGAGAGAAAGGTGTTCTGTTGAGACGGGGCTTGCACCGTCTCCGCGTGCACCGTCCAGGTTGCCGCGGCAGCGAGACGCGGCAAGCCGCGTCTCTACAGACGACGATCCTCAGAACGTCCCCTTGCGGGTGTAGTACCCCGCGCGGTAGCGCGACTGATAAGGACCTCCCACGGGCGCGTTCCTCAGGTCGACCCGCAGTTGCCGGAATTCCGAATCGGAATAGCGCTCGGACGGATAGTAGGCCAGCAGATACTGCGTCCGCAGTTCGTCGCTGATCTTCTGAAACGCGCTGTCCAGTTGCGGCAGGGACGTGGCGTAGAAATACTTCCCGCCCGTGTCCCTCGAGATCTGAACCAGCGCATGCTCGCCGCCGGTGTCCCGGCCCGCGTCCGCTTCGATGGGCACGATGATGATGCTGTAGATAATCGCCTCCGCCTCCTGGGCCGCGCGCAAAGCCTCTTTGTAGTCCACCTGGCTCACGGTGTCGCCGCCATCGGTGATCACCACCATGACTTTTCTTCCCTGCCGCCGGTTCAGCGCCTGCGACCCCAGAAAGACCGCGTCGTAGAGCGCCGTCGCCGCGCCATTGTGCGCCCGGTCGATTCCGGCATCAATCTTTTTCAAGTCGGAGGTGAAGGGCACCACCTGGTCTACTACCTCGCTGAACTTGTACACGGCGAGTGCGTCCTGCGGCCGCAAAATCGTGTGCGCAAACTTGCGCGCCGAGATCAGTTCCAGAGGCAGATCTTTTCGCGTGCTCAGGCTGGTATCCACCGCCAGCACAATCGACAGCGGCAGCGCCGATTCCCGGCTGAAAATCGCGATCTTCTGCTCTTTGCCGTCTTCCTTCAGCAGAAAATTCTCTTTTTGCAGGTTTGCCACCGGGGCCCCGCGCGCATCGGTCACGGTAACGAACACGTTGACCAGCTTGACATCGACTTTGATCGTCGTTTCCGGCTCCTCCGCCATAAAACGGGAGGAGGTGCAAACGATCGAGAGGAAGAATAAGAAGTGGAGGATAGGTTTCATCACAAGATTTCAGGTTTTCAATGATTCAATGATTCAATGATGCAATCATTATGATGCGGGCTGCTCCCCCGCTGTGCCTCCCGGCCGTCGAATTTCTTCGGGAAACGCCTCGCCGTCCGCCCACACCGCTCCATCTGCAAAGTATTCTTTCTTCCAGATCGGAACCGTCTTCTTCAGCGTGTCGATGATCCACCGGCAAGCCTCAAACGCCGCGCCCCGGTGCGCCGAAGCCACTACAATCAGCACGCTCGTTTCCCCAATCTCCAGCCGCCCCAAGCGGTGGACGATCGACGCTCCCCGCACCCCAAAACGCGCCCGCGCCTCCACCGCCAGAGATTCCATCTGCTTCAGCGCCATCGCTTCATAGGCTTCGTAGTCCAGATAGAGAGTGCGCCGTCCCCGCGTGTTATCCCGCACCACGCCATCGAAAATTACCGCCGCACCATCCGCCGGCCGCTGCAACCGTGCAACGACGGCCTCGGTATCAATCCGCTCGCGGACCAGCCGAACCTCGCCAGGCACTTCGCGTTGAACCTCACCGCCGCCCTGCGACCCGCCGCTCACGGGAGGCAACAGCGCGACTTCGTCGCCCTCACGCAGGGCGCGGTCCGGTCTGGAGTATTCCCGATTCACCGAAATCGCCAGGGACGGTACCATTGCTTCAAACTGCGGAGACCCTCTCGCATAATAAAGGATGACATCCCGCACCCCCGCCCCTTCCGGCAGATCGATGGTCTCGTCCGACCGCCCTAGAAGGTCCTTTAGTACGCCAAAGAAAAACACGTCAATCTTCATCAGACTTTCCTGTAGAGACGGGGCTTGCGCCGTCTGGCATAGGCACCCGCATAGCAAAGGACTTCAGTGTGTGCGTGAGAACTCGGCCGTCCCTCCGGGACTTGAATCCGTTCCTCCACTTTCCCCAGCGCTGAAGCGCTGGGCTAAATTAGTTCGCCCCTCCGGGGCTGGATTCTCTGGTACTTCATGCCACCAGATTGACCGAAAACGCGTTCTCACGCACACACTTCAAGGCTGGGTACTGGGTACTGCGTTCGCGCCACCAGTGTAGCGCGGCTGTATCCCAAAAGGACCTGTCCTTAGGTGTGGCATTCCCCCGGCCCTCGCGTTCGGGTCAATTACCTCCGTAATCGTGCATTAGGTCACTTTCCCGCTTAGTCTTAGTGCCAACGCTCCATCCAGCGAGAGGAGGCTGATATCGCCAACGCCGCTCAAACCGACGCCGGTCGTAGCGCGTCCGCTCGATCGTTCCTTCACAGCCTTAATATTTTGATCAAGTACACCCGGCTGTATGGAGTGAAACACAAGCGTAGTGTGGACCAGTTCCAGACTGCCTGGACCGAACTCCAGCAGGCGCTACCCAAAAGCGGTGACACGGGTTTTCTACTGGGCGTCTCCGACAACAAGCTGCTTCTGGACGGCATCCCGCTCGAAGCCGGACAGGCCGAGCGCAGCTTCGCGCAGTTGCTGACCGCCGCCGGACTCTCCAGCATCCTGTTCTCCAACAAGGTGACGCTCGACGACTTTACCCGCCTGGTGCGGGCCTTTGCCATGGGGGGCTCCAAAGCCCAGGACTTCGCCAAGCAGATTAAGGAAACCCTGGGCGATAACAAGAATTCCTCCATCCGGATTAATGAAGTCAAGTTCGTCGCCGCCGATCCGGCCACCGGCGAGATTTCCATGGCCGCGCAACTGGCGGCCCAGGCTCTGGGCCCGGAAGCCAAAGAGTGGCTCCGCGATCCGCAGAAGCTTTTGCAGTTGATCGCCGCCGCACAGGGAGCAAGCGACCGAGGTTCCGGCGCGCCCGGTGGCGCGCCCCTCGGCAGCGTCCCCAGCGTCCCCATTCCCGGCGGCACGGCCTCGGCCGGACCCTCATCCGGCGCAGCGTGGTCGGGTGGCACCGTTCCTCTGCAGGAAGAGGAAGTCATCCAGACGATTCGCCTGCTCACCCATTTTGGCCAGGCGTTGCACGATCCCAACGCTTCGCCGGAAGATATCCAAGCCGAGGTCGTCAAGGCTCCCGAAGGCGCCAAGGTTAATCTCGCCCAGTTGCTGGAAAGTCTGGCCGCGAAAGCGGCTGTGAACAACGATCCTGACAACAACGAGACACCGATGCTGATGAAGGCGGCCGAGGGCATGGCCATCCGCTTCGCTCTCGACCGCTACCAGCGCGGCGACGTTAAGGTCAACGCCGTCCACGACATGATGGAGCACATGAGCCGGCAGATGGACACGCTGCGCCAGATTCTGCGGGTGCAGGAAGACAAGATGTCCAAGGCCGGCATCCTGCTCGAATCCCACGCCGACATTCTCGACCGCATGTTCTGGGCTGAGATTCCGGAGGCGGGCAAGAAAAGCGTTCTGCTCTCCAGCGAAGCCGCCTGCGTGCCGCCGCGTAATATTCGCCAGTTCCTCGAAATCCTTTTCGAGCGCGGCGACAACGAGATGGCCTCCCAGATTCTGTCCAGTTACGGCAAGGGCCTCGACGCCAAGGATGCCGAGCCGCGCCGCAAGACGGCCATTGGCCTGGCTCAACTCGCCGACCTCTATGCCCAGGCGCCGGATGAACTGATGCCCGATACGCTGGCGACCATCGGCCACAATCTGGCGAATGAACGCGATCCCGAGATCCAGAGCCTGCTGAGCGCCGCCTTCGCGCGCTTCGGGCAGGAGGCCTGCGCCCGCAAGAACTACCAGGCCGTCGCCGAACTCTGCTACTCGCTTGAAAAAGTGGCTCAGCAACGGCCGGCCCTGGTGCAGGATCTCCGCTCCCGGGTCGGCATCGAAAATCGCCTGCCCGAAATGATCGAAGAGGCCATCCACGCCGAGCAGGTGCCC